>JBATMM010000413.1:0-12475 GCA_049289835.1 Saprospiraceae bacterium
CAGCAGTGTTAAGTTGTTGCCATTCGTAATCTTCAAGTTGTGCATTCCGCAGTTTGGAGCCCGGAATTTCGGCAACCATTGACATCAGACGATGTGTCAATTGCAGTGCGGACATTTCCAATGAGAAGAAAGCAACGGGCTTGTTGAAATCAAGTGCTGCATTTCTTGTCAGAGAAAGTGTGAAAGCTGTTTTACCCATACCAGGACGTGCGGCTACAATGATCAAATCAGATCGCTGCCATCCATTCGTGATTTTATCAAGTTCGGTGAAGCCTGCAGGAACACCATTGATACCATCTACTTTTTTGGACAGGGCTTCAAGTTCTTTTTGTGCTTTGACAGCGAGATCGCCTAGCCGGCTGTATCGACGATTAAGATTTTTCTGCGTGATGTCGAAGAGATTACTTTCCGCTTCATCGAGCATCTGGAATACATCTTTGGTATCTTCAAATGCATCGCCGATCGTAGATGTGCTCACTCTGATCAGCTCACGTTGAATATGTTTTTGCGCGATGATTCTTGAGTGAAATTCAAGATTCGCGGCACTGGCTACTTTATTGGTCAGCTCAGCGAGAAAACCGACGCCACCTGCCATCTCCAGATTACCTGCTTTTTTCAGGGCTTCATGAACGGTGAGGATATCGACCGGCTGTGATCTTTCGAATAGTCGGATCATCGCCTCGAAAATGACGGAATGTGGTTTTTTATAAAAACTGTCTGGTGTCAGGATATCGAGGACGACGGCCATGGCGTCTTTGTCCAGCATGAGGGCTCCCAGTACGACCTCTTCGATCTGAGTAGCCTGTGGTTGTAATTTTCCATAGACCAGATTGGTCAGGTCATTGTCTGTGCGTATAGGTTTTAGCCTTGTGCCTGAAGTTTGAGGAGAGTATGTATTGGGCTCAGCCATGAGGGGATTAAAGATTCAAATTTGAAATACTTATTATATCAAAGGGGGCTCAAAACTATGTTGCTCCGGACGTATGACCTAATCACATTGGGAGTGTCCATTCTTTTGTTTGTTAGTAACTCGCTCTGTTTCTGTGGAAAAGAATGTTAGCAAATTCTTAGCGTCTCATCCTAATCCTAAAAGTACACATTATAACAATCCGAAATTTGATTTGGTGCCTTTTTTGGAGCTTACTTTTCAATATGTTATGATGGCGAATGGGTCATATCAGGGAAAAGTCAATGTATAAATACTTCACAGTAAGTACATGATTTAAAATGACGGACGATCGGTAGAAAGGACCAGACATGTGAGAAAATAATATATAAAATATTTTTTATCTGAATATTGAATCACTCCCTGAAAGTTCTGGCGTTGCTTTAAAGTTTGATCTATGTATAACTAAAAAGAATTAAAATTGCTCAAGGCTTTCACCAATCATACGACAATCATATAAGCAATATTGACTTTGAAAGAATCACATATGTTTCTTCCGCCGCACTATCCCAAGAAAACTCCTTAACCCTTTTAAATCCTTTCGCCATTAAATCTTTCCTTACATTCTGATCCAATGAAATTGTAGTCAGATGATGAGCCAATTGCTCTTCATCCAACGGATTAAAATAAAGTGCTGCATTCCCACCCACTTCAGGCAATGAAGACGTATTGCTACTGATCACCGGTACGCCGCTTGACATCCCTTCCAGCAATGGCAATCCAAAACCTTCATACAATGATGGATAGATGAGTGCCTCTGAAGAAGCCATCCATGCTTTTGTATCATCACGGTTTACAAATCCAGGCATATGAATATTATTCTTCCATTTGCTTTGTTCTACAGCTTTGAATACATCATCCGCATCCCACGATGCTCTTCCGGCCAGCACCAATTGATGATCACTTCGACTCATTGATTTGAATTGCTCGTATGCATGAATAAGCGTGATCACATTTTTCCGTGGATGGATCGCACCGAGATAAAAGAAATAAGGTTTGCCTTGTGTATGTTGATCACGAAACTTTTGAATCTCTTCTGCATCAAAAGGAAGATATCCTGATGAAACCCCATTATGCACGACTGAAATTTTATCAGCAGGAATATGATAGGCGTCTATCAATTCATCTTTTGAAAACTGCGACACCGTGATGATGTGATCCGTATGTTCAAGATAAACCGGCATCCATTTTTTATAAAAGTTCCGGATCCTCGGCACAAAATATTCCGGATACCTGTAGAATGCCACATCATGCACGACACTCACTTTAGGTATTTTCATTTTCAATGGAACAAACCCATCCGGGCTATAATAGACATCTGATTTCCTGAGCTTCACGTCCCGCTGCACCGGATATTTATTCCAATACCTGATCAACGCAGGCAATCGGGCCGGTGGACCAAATACATGAGGCATTACATTCGGCCCATGTATAAAGCGATTGTCATACGGACGATCAAAATAATAATCAAAGCGATCCTCAGGATGTGATTTCACGATGCGCTGCATGATCTCATGCGTCACAGTACCTATCCCTTCGAGACGGTCTTTCATCATGTGCCTGGCATTGACAGCTATTCGCATGAGAGGCAAATGTAAGACAGTAAGACGGTAAGAGAGCAAGACAGTAAGAGGAATGAGAAGATTAGAATTTTCTTTTCACAAGTCGGGGCGTTTTGCAACCGCCCCGACTTGTGAAAAGAAATCTCAACAACCTATGAAAAAACTGAGCGTTTTGCAACCGCCCCGACTGGAGAAAAGGAAACGCCACTACTGTTGCCATCATCCGAGAAGTGAGAGAAGATTCTTTAAGCTCCGTAGGAGCGACATCTCTGTAGCACGTAGTGCGAAAGAGGTATTTGAGCTCCATCGGAGTGATATATTTTTTTACGAGGTCAACACAAATATTAAGCATTTAACCAATAACCTTCACCCTGTCCACTTTCCAACAACCTTCAACCTACAACTCACCCATTATTGTGATCTTTGAGGTCAGTTAAATTATCCTGAATAAATGAGTATAGAAAAAAGAACAGATGTCCTCATCGTCGGATCCGGAGTAGCCGGTCTAACTTGCGCTATCAAGTTAGCAATGGCCAGACCCGATCTGAAGATCACCATGATGGCCAAGGCGACCAAGGATGAAAGCAATACACGCTATGCCCAGGGTGGTGTGGCCGCTGTGTGGAACATAAAAGCAGACACACTCGAAAAACATATCGCCGATACACTTGATGCAGGTGATGGCCTTTGCAAAGAAGATATCGTCCGGATGATCGTCACAGAAGGGCCGGTACGTGTTCAGGAGCTGATCGATTGGGGAGCCCGATTTGACAAAGAACTGAGTGGTGAATATGATCTGGGACGAGAAGGAGGACATAGCGAGAATCGAATATTGCATTACAAAGACATCACCGGTTGGGAAATCGAACGGACACTTCTCGAAAAAGCAGCTTCGTTAAAGAATATCACCATCCTTGAACATTATTTTGCGATTGATCTCCTGACTCAACATCATCTCGGGTATAATGTCACTCGCATGACTCCTGATATTGAATGTTATGGCGTATATGCTTTAGACAAAGAAAATCTTGACGTAGAAACACATCTCGCGCGAATAACTATTCTTGCAACTGGTGGTGCCGGGCAAATCTATCGCGCCACTACAAATCCCATCATTGCTACGGGCGATGGCATGGCGATGATGTACAGAGCCAAAGGTCGCATCAGTAATATGGAATTTGTGCAATTTCATCCTACCTCACTTTACAATCCCGCAGTTGAAAGCCAGGCTTATCTTATATCCGAAGCTGTACGTGGTTTCGGCGGTGTACTCCGCACATTGGATGGTGAAGAGTTTATGGAAAAATATGATGAGCGTAAAAGTCTTGCCCCCAGAGATATTGTAGCACGTGCCATAGACAGTGAGATGAAGCGGCTGGGTGATGAATATGTTTACCTCGATTGCCGTCATCTAAATGTTGAAGAATTCAAAATTCATTTTCCAAACATCTACGAAAAATGTCTTTCCGCGGGAATTGATATTTCAAAATCGATGATCCCTGTTGTCCCGGCATGTCATTATTTCTGCGGCGGCATCATGGTTGATCGTGATGGTAAGACGTCATTCAACCGATTATGGGCAGCAGGAGAATGTACGGCATCAGGACTGCATGGTGCAAACCGATTGGCTTCAAATTCACTTCTTGAAGGATTAGTTTACGGACATAATATCGCCGAACAGGTAAAGTCAGCTATTGACTTATTCGATTTCAAAGAAGGTATTCCTGCCTGGAATGCAATGGGCACAACGCATCCGAAAGAAATGGTATTGATCACGCAGAGCTGGAAAGAATTGAAAGATATCATGAGCAGTTATGTAGGGATCGTCAGATCAAACGTGCGTTTGCGCAGAGCTCTCGACAGACTTTGGCTTTTATATCAGGAGACAGAAACGCTATACCACTCATCTACATTATCACCACAACTTTGCGAACTGCGCAACCTGATCACGATAGCTTATCTCGTGACAAGATCTGCCTCGATGCGCCATGAAAGCAGAGGATTACACTATACAACTGATTATCCTGACAAGCTTGATCATTTGGAAGAGACCCTTTTATAAAAACAGGTTTTAGGTATTACTCAAGGCAAAGCCTTGAATACGCCAGAACGTCGGTCAACCGACGCTCAACTAATCGAATTTTTTTTAAAGATAAATTGCTGAGCGTCGCTTAGCGAATCGGACCTTTTAATAAAAACAAATTGTTAAACATCGCTCAACTAATCGGACCTTTTAATAAAAACAAATTGTTGAGCGTCGGTTGACCGACGTTCTGGTGTTTGCAAAGCTGCGCTTTGCGTTTATTCAATACTGTTGCAAATAATCGCGATTATCTCTACGACCTTATGGTCTTTCAATTCCTTCCCATCACATCCACCCTTATCCGCTCATCCCTATTCGCAAGCTCCCATGCTGTGTAAAATGCAAGCTGAGCAATTGTTTGGGCTTTCTCATACATGATCTTATCTGGCGTATCCGTCGGCCGATGATAATCTGCATGCACACCCGAGAAAAAAAAGATGGCAGGAATTCCATTCTTTGCAAAATTGTAATGATCAGATCTGTAATAAAAACGATTCGGATCATCATCAGCATTGTAGGTATAATCAAGATCGAGATGAGTGTATTCCTTATTCATCGCTTCATTTATTTTATGCAGATCCGTACTCAGGCGATCTGATCCGATGACATATGTATAGTTAGAATTCTTGTGAAGTGTATCAACTCTTCCGATCATATCAATATTGACATCCGCTACAGTATTCGCCAGTGGAAATACAGGATGCTCTGAATAATACTGTGAACCGAGAAGACCTTTTTCTTCACCTGTGACCAGCATGCATAGTACGCTTCGTCGTGGGCCATCACCTTTTGTTTTAGCTTTTTGCATTGCCTGCGCTATTTCAAGTACTGCACTTGTACCAGAGGCATTGTCATCGGCACCAAAATATATTTCTTCACCACGTTTTCCAAGATGATCATAATGTGCAGATATCACCACTAGTTCATCTTTCAATCGCGGGTCTGTCCCTTCAATATATCCCAGTACATTCTGACTCACCATTGAATTGATCTGCTTGACGACTTTCAAGTTTATATCTACGGGTATTTCGAGCGATCCGGTCTTACCTGTTTGGGCCATCCGTTTTCGGAGTTTCATGATTTTACTTTTCTTCTTCCCCATGAGTTGATCGCCCAGCGAAGAAGAAATAAATGCATGATGAATGTATGGGGCAGCCAGCACCTTATTAGACCCCATCAGCATTCTTTCATTGAGGAAATTCCTTCTGGCAGATGTCACAAAATCTTTGAAATCATCTTCGATGATCCAGATGGATGCTGCACCTGCAGATTTAGCGGCAGCGATTTTTTGCAATGGATCACTTGTCCATGTTGAAGCGCTATCTGTTCCAGTGATTCTGAAATTGCCATCACGATTTCGCGGTTCACCACTGAAGACAATAATATTTTGTCCTTTCAAATTTTTACCGGCATAATCTGAATAGGCCGGATCATCAATTCCATAACCAAGAAACGTTAGTGACTGGATGTGCAATGTCGCAGCCGAGTCTGGAAAATATTGAGGAATAGAAAGATAATCCTTTAGATTCTCTTCATTGCTGCCATTGATAGTCAACTGATCTGTCTTCCATTGAATCCTTGAGAAAGCCAGCTCCTGGAAATAATCTCCATCACCCGGAATAGGAGGTATACTATCAAGTGCAAATTGTTGAGCAATATATAAGGCGGCTTTATTATTTCCCTCTTTCCCCGTTTCTCTACCTTCAAATGTTTTAGATGCCAATTGATACACATGCTCTTTAAGCGTTTTACTTTCAATTGTAGAAGCATATTGAGAAGCTATGGTAACAGATGTCTGAGCAAAAAGAGAAAAAGAAGTAAAGAGAATTATGGAAAATGAAATAATTTTCATCGGGTATCAACTATTGTGAATAATTGTTTTTCGTAACTGCCGGAGCAAACTCCTTCAGTGGCCGTTTGCCATGGTTGGAGTTTGCTCCAACCATATCGAGTGGCTGTTCGCCGTAGTTGGAGTTTTCTCCAACAACATCGAGGTTTAGGCACATCTTATTTTATCCACACGCCGCTGATGCCTTCCACCTTCAAATGGCGTCTCCAGAAAGGTCTGAACCATCGACATCGCCACAGCCTCATTTACAAATCGAGCCGGAATAGCAAGAATATTAGCATCATTATGTTGTCTCGCCAATGATGCTAATTCGTTATTCCAACACAATGCAGCTCTTATCCCCTGATGCTTGTTGGCGGTCATTGCAGCCCCATTTCCGGAGCCGCATAAAATAATGCCCAATCTCGCCTCACCGGTTTCAATCGCATTGGCTACAGGATGTATATGATCCGGATAATCCGTTGATGCCTCACTGTTCGTTCCGAAATCAAGGACCTCATATCCGTTACGATTCAACCACTGAACAATGTCAGCTTTATAAAGGTATCCTGCATGATCAGCACCAACAGCGATTTTTTGTTTTTGAGCGCTTTCCATCTTCTTTATTTATTCTGTTGCATCGAAGGTGTGATTTCATACTGGCCCACCAAATCTTGCATTTCCTTTGCAAAAGCTTCATCCTTAATACTCTTCGATACTTTGAGTATCTCGGATATCGCACTATTGGCAAGTCGATAATCCAGGTTGAATCCTGCCTTCAGATCTTCCTCATCCAGTGTATTGAAGAATTCCATTTGCTCCACCATTTCTTTCGCCAGGATCCGGATATGAAATTTTGCTTTTTCATATTCACCCGCTCGCACATAGATGTTGATGTGCGGCATGATCCGCGCATCGTAAGGAAAATTCATAGCGGGAAATCCTTCGAAATATTTATCTGTGATATCAACTGCCTCCTGTGTTTTTCCCTGACTCAACATATCTTCAGCAGAACGCCAGATCACCATCTTCTGTGCTTGTATACTTGCAGCATAACTGTTATCCACAAATAACTTCTTCTTATCAAAATTACCCCATCTCCATTTATTGACGACTCTGTCATGCACTTTTTGATCATCTACTCTGCCGCTGCCATAGATGTAAAACTCCTGCTGGCTTTGTGACTTCACTGGTATGATGCGCAGACCCAATCCTTCCATCTGTGTGTAGTCCTGCATATCCATAAGCTTGGAATCCTGACATGTCACAGAAAAATAAATAGGCCTCTCATAGATATTACTCATGATGAGATCCATGATCGCCAGTTCATCTTTTGTGATATACTGCTTATTGACAGTAATGGGAATTTTCGTCACGACATTTGAATCTGTCGGCATCAGAAGACCTGAACTAAGTGCTCGTACAGGATCAATTGGAATATACAAATTATTGGATGGCATGTATGTCTCCAGTTTTGTTCCCTGTATGGTCTGAGGATTATCCTTTGCTAAAAATGCCAATGCCTGATCCAACGGCATCTCACTACTCGAACTCTTGCCGGGAAGGAAAAAGATCTGATTGCGTTTGCTGCCTCTGTATGCTTCAGACGGAATAGTCAATTTGATAGGTGCCGAATCATTTATCTTTCTCCTCAATCCATCAATATACCAGTCGACAGCGATGAGACTCAGATTGACAATACGTACATCTCTCCTTATCCCCTCCACTTCCTGTGCATACCATAGTGGATAGGTATCATTGTCACCATATGTAAACATGATTGCATTAGGATCGAGCGATTCAAGAAAATTGCTTGCATAATCTCTCGATGCATAATGGAATCTACGACTGTGATCATCAAAATTCTGCTGAAGCATGATCGCTGGACCTGTAAGCCCTAACACTGTGACCAGAATAGGCAACATCACGCCTGAAGTAGAAAGTCTAGATTTAATCGCGAAGTAGATAGATGGAATCGCAAGACCGACCCAAATACAAAATGTAATGAACGAACCTACAAGTACATAATCCCGTTCACGCGGTTCATTCGGTGGTTCATTGGAATAAATAATAATACCAAGACCGGTAAACAGAAATAATACAAGCAGTGCTGTGAAATCTCTTTTCTGTCGGCCAAACTGATAGAACAGGCCGATAAGTCCAAGTATGAGTGGAATGAAAAAATAGCAGTTTCGTGCCTGATCGTTCTTCATCGATTCGGGTAAATGGCTCATGTTAAACAATCTGGCACTATCCAGAAAACTGATACCCGATATCCAGTGACCATTTCTCGGATTCCAGGGTTCGAATCCCTGTTCTCCATTTTCCCGCCCCACAAAATTCCACATAAAATATCTCCAGTACATCCAGCCCACCTGGTAACGGAAAAAGAATTCCATATTGAAACCCATATCCGCTTTCCGTTTCGGATCACCCATCCACCTGTGATATAATTCAGGTCTGTTCCCGTCATTGTGACTGATACGGGGGAAGAGTATTTTGTCTTCATCACGATATACATAGGATAATTTCTGATCTACTACTTCGTACTTCTTTCCTACAAGACCATACCTGTCATCCTTCTCTGTTGAAACAGGTTCGGCTTCAAAATTTGGACCTCTTAAAAGTGGACGCTCACCATATTGCTCACGATTCAGATAAGGAATAAGACGAAACGGATCACTCGGATTATTCATGTTGATAGGTGGGTTCGCATTCGCACGGATCACGACCACACCGATGGTTGAAAAACTGATACCGAGTAAGGTTAATGCGACAAAAAGCCGTTCGAGTAATCCATTGTTTTTCTTCCTGGCCCATCGTATAGAAAAAAATGCAGCAGATATTAAAATAATGGTTGTTGGGAATATTCCGGATTGAACCGGAAGGCCAAAACCATTGACCATCATATATTCCATTTGAGCCCAAAGCTTAGGGAGGCCGACAATAATTATATTTTGAACTATAGGAACCATCAATGTTCCTAAAAGCATTGCCAGTAAGAGTCTGCCGAAATGAAATGTTTTATATTTTTTGAAATAATAAAGAAGACCAATAGCAGGGAATGCCAATAAACTTAATAAATGCACTCCAATAGATAATCCGGCCGAATAAACTGCGAAAATCAACCAGCGGTCAGCATCAGAACTATCTTCCATGCCATACCATTTGACGGCAGCCCACAATGTCATCGTGGTAAACATCGTCGACATCGCATATACTTCTCCCTCAACAGCACTAAACCAAACTGATGTACAAAATGCTGCAGTTAATCCTGCTACAAGACCTGCTCCACAAGTCACCAGTGTCTGTTCGAATGAGATGGGTTGATCACGACCAACCATAGCTAAGCGAGCAAACACCATCGTCGTCCATGCTACAAACATCGCAGCAAGAGCCGTACACATCCCGGACATGATATTGACCGAGAAAGCGATGTACGATGGGTCCTCAAACAACATATGACCTACCCAGGCAAATAGTCTCCCGATGATCAGAAAAAGAGGAGCTCCCGGTGGGTGAACGACCTGAAGCTTATATGCTCCCAGGACAAACTCTCCGCAATCCCAAAGACTTCCGGATGATTCGGCACTGAAAAAATAAACCACCATGGCAATGGCAAACGTGATCCATCCGGTGATGACTGCTAATTTTTTTTCTTTATTCATAGATCTGGATATCAGTACATCAACGAGGATGCAACGGGGGCTTGTATTATAGAATTGAATATTGTAAGTGCATTGACATATGGACAGGATAAAGGGATACTCTTTTACTGCACATCCGGCAAAAGTAGAAAATTGATCCCGTATACGGCCTGCGATTTGGGGTCTTTAGCCATTTTTAACCTGCCTATCCGGATTAAATACTCCCATTCATATATATATTTTTGATTATTCGTTATTGAATATATCGCTATCGTATTCTGATGAATTTCTTCATTACCATCTCAATTGCTCTACTAACCTTCATCCAATACCCACTTTCAGCTCAACAGACCAACCAAGTCAACCTAGTCCCAAATCCCGGTTTTGAAAAATTCTCTGACCAGCCTTCAGGTTGGTATTATTCCGGAAAGGACTTCTCGCGGGTAGTTCTTTACTGGACATCTGCTACTGCAGCGTCTCCGGATCTATACGCTCCAAATGTAGTTGTACCCGAAAGCTGGAAATCAGCAGGCTTTGGTTCCACTAAATCGTATGAAGGAAAATCACATGCAGGCATTACGGTGTATGGATGTGATAATGGCAAACCGCATTGCAGGGAATATATCGAAGTTCAACTCACCGAACCATTAGTGACCGGTCAACGATATGCTTTCACCTGCATGTTATCCCATCTTCAAAAATCTGTCACTGTCAAAAATATTCAACTCGCATTCAGCAAAACCGAAATTGATGAAGGAACTAATGAGCCTCTCTTTCTTAAACCATCACTTACACTCGATCGCTGGATTCCCTCTGATGGAAAATGGTCCAGATGGACAGGACAATTTATAGCCAGTGATGCTTCTTCTTTTTTATTGATCGGCAACTTTAATACGGATGCCGACAGTCAGATCAAACTGCCATCACGTAGCAATCTTCGTTTCGGTTATTACTATGTTGATCTCGTGCGTCTCTTTAAAATTCCACCGATATTAAATATACCCGCATCAGAATCACCATTGTCTACATTTATTCCGAAAGCCGGAGAGATTGTGACACTGAGCCGGATTTATTTTGAATATGACAGGACTGATTTTATGCCGCAGGCTTTGATCCAGTTAAAACAATTGTTAGCCTTTATCCAACAGCATCCGGGCATGAGGATAGAAGTGATCGGACATACGGATATAGCCGGTACCACTACATACAATCAGGATCTTTCAGAAAGACGTTCTGGTGCTGTGGTCAAATGGCTGATCTCTAAAGGAATAAAACAAGACAGATTGAAGTCTTCAGGAAAAGGGAGTAGTATCCCTCTGAGCACCAATGAAACCGCGATAGGAAGGAGTCTCAACAGAAGAGTGGAAATAAAAGTGTTAAGCCTGTGATGGGCTGGTAATATTTCATCGAAAAACATTATTCTTGTCCTGATGGCAAAGTTGAAATCATACCTGGAAAAAGGACGTCTTGAGGCTGGCTGCGATGAAGCCGGGCGAGGTTGTTTTGCCGGGCCTGTGTTTGCTGCTGCTGTGATACTGCCTCATGGATTCCGTTGTCCAGGTCTGAATGATTCTAAAAAAATTTCTGCAGAGCGACGTGAGGAATATAGGATCATCATTGAAAAAAATGCAATAGCATGGGCAGTGGCCAGCATTGATTCAAAAGTGATCGATCGTATCAATATACTTCGCGCTTCTATTCAGGCGATGCACAATGCACTTCGATCGCTCACGATAAAACCTGAATTTATCATTGTCGATGGCAATCGCTTTTATCCTTTTGAAGATATCAATCATGAATGCATCGTTGAGGGTGATGCTAAATTCAGATCTATCGCAGCAGCTTCTATTTTAGCAAAAACGCATCGTGACGCACATATGCGATCGCTGCATGAATTGTATCCTCAATATGGCTGGAATCAGAACAAAGGATATGGTACTGAAATTCACAGAGCGGCCATCATTCAATATGGCATCACGCAGGAACATCGCGTCAGTTTCAAATTCAATGAGAATCCTGTGCAGTTGGATTTGTTTGAAGAGACAATATCCCTTCAGGGAGAAACAACATGATCCACGGGTTAAAACCCGTGGCAATTCAATGCTATTCGAAGTTTATCAACTTCGAATCCATATCAACAATTAATGTCCATTTCGAAAATCACCTTAAGCAGCTTGTAGCTGCAAGAGAAAATCACTTATCTGTCATTCAGATATACTTAAGGATAATTATAAGTCCCCTTTAGGGGATTTAGGGGCAAAACGAGGGCTCATATTCCCACCACACTCACCGTACCAATTAAGTGCTCGGAAGGAGTATTTTTTCCACCCTTGGGTTCAATGGTGATCGCATATACTGCCGTTCCTTCCACATAAGCAACTTCAATCAGCCCGTTTTGAGGAGAATCAA
>JBATMM010000414.1:0-11066 GCA_049289835.1 Saprospiraceae bacterium
TGAAATTGGAAATGAACTTCTGAAGGCGGATGTATTCGTGCTCCCCAGAAAGGATACGTATGAAGAAAGATGTGCATTTCCAACAAGACTTGCGGAGTATCTGACCCTAAAAAAACCTGTGTTAGTATCTCCTGTCGGTGACATAGGCATGTATCTGGAAGATGGTCAGGATGCCTGTCATATTGTTCAGGGAATAAATGGGGGCATATCTCAAACAAGTCAAAACCAGATGATAAGGCTTATAAAGGATAATGCATTTAGGAAGGAAATAGCAGACAATGGTTACCAAAAGGGATTGAGATATTTTGATAATAAAGTCAATGCCAAAAAATTACTTCGTATGGCTAATCCAGAAGATCTGAAGAATTGAATATTACGAGTCTCTTCTTCTCGATTTTATTTCTTTCCTGCATAGGTGTCTCATGTGCGTCACCCAGGCAGGCTGAACGCGTTTATTTCAGAAGCACCGATTATAAAAATGAAGATTTCGCTCCGCACATAAGGGAAGCAATACGACAAGGGGCAAAGAAGATAGTTTTATCAAGAGGAGATTATCTTTTGGAATCTATTTTAGAAATATCAGGTGCGGATGGAATCCAAATAATAGGTCATAGGTCCAGATTGTTACTTGCGAGTGTGCAGGCTTACAAAGGCCCGGCGATATTAAAAATCTATAATTCAAATGGGATTAAGTTAAAGAACTTATTAATTGATGGAAGAAGGGATGAAAATAATACCCCCAGATTAATTCATTCCATCTTTATTTATAACAGCAGCGATCTCATATTAAAAGGAATAACGATAAATAATAGCCTTGGAGATGGAATCCAGATCGCCTCTAATTTGGAATCCACCGAAGGATTCAGCAGAAATATTTTGATCAAAAAATGTCATGTAGATAACTCAGGTAGGAATGGAATCAGTTTGATAAATTGTAACCACGTTCGTATTCTTAGATCAAGCTTTACACATAGTCATGGGGAAGCGCCGGAAGCAGGAATAGATATTGAGCCTGATGAAGATAAATTGCGTCCGGGCATCAATTATTTAGTAATAAAAAGGGTAAAATGTTTAGATAATGCAGGAAATGGTATAGCTATTCCCCATAAAGGAGCCCCTCAGCATATAAGAATATTGAAATGCGATTTGCAGAGAAACCTTATCGGAATATGGACTTGTGGCATCCACATCGGAATTAAAAAATGCAACATTGCATTTAATAGATCCTATGGCATTTGTAGTATCCGCTACCCCGAATTTAATATTCCTCCCGATTCCATCAGGATAAGTAAAAATAGCATAGCCAATAATCAGTTAGGCATCTATTACCGGGGACAGGGAGGCATTATAGAAGGAAACAAAATATCCAATACACTTGATGAAGGTATTGAGATAAGGAAGAATAATGAAGAAGAACATTCAGTGATTATCAGGAATAATAGGATAAGTGGCATAGGAGGATATAGTGCCATTGCATCTGATTTTGACAAATGTGATATTATAGATAATCGAATCAGGAATTGTAATAGAAATGGCATTTCACTTCATCGAGGCATAAATAAAGTCTTTAAAAACTATATCACTTCATGTGATGAATACAGTATATTAGTGAATGACGCTTATTGTGAAATTGTAAATAATGTTATTAAGGATGGAAGTAAGGATTTTATCTGGTTCAATGGATTTATGCAATTAAACACCAGTGGAACCATAGAAAACAACAAGCTAATAAGAAGCCTACCGGGGAATCAGCTATTTATTTATGATTCCAGTGGAAGAATATCTAAGTATCTTAATAATTCATTAAAAATAGCGGGAGATAAAAAAGGAACGGTTGTTCTTAGAAAACTACCGCCGGAATTTAATGATAAGGATCAGGCAGTAGAATTTAGCGAAGTAAACAGGCACAACAATAATTAAATGACAGTTAAGCAACTAATACAAAAAATAATATATTCATTCTTTATTAATAAGTACTATGCTATAAAGAATAAAAAGGAACTCAATCTCATTCCAAAGATAGATTGTCAGATTGAAAACCTCCGGTGTAAAAGCAATTTTTCTTTAGAACATTTTTTTGAGTCCAGGCAAATAGAAGAAGCCTGGGTTGATTCAACAAATGAAATAGAAAAATTTGACATTCCGGGTTGGGCAGGAGGAGTTAATCCCGGAGACCGTAAAGCAATTTTTTATCTTATTAGCAAATTAGGACCCATGACAGTCCTGGAAGTTGGCACTCATATTGGCGCGTCTACAATACATATGGTATCTGCGCTTAATTTAATTCAGCAGAATACAGGAAATGATACAAAATTAATCACAGTGGATATAGTGGATGTAAATTCCCCCGTTCGGAAACCATGGATTGAATTTGGCACTAAATATTCTCCAATCGAAATGACCAGAAGACTTGCGAATGGACCGCTGGTCAATTTTGTCACTGATACCTCACTCCATTATATGGCTAAAAGTAATCAGAAATTTGATCTCATTTTTCTGGATGGAAGCCATTCTGCTGCAACTGTCTATCAGGAAATTCCAATGGCATTGAAGTTGCTTAACCGAGACGGAGTAATTCTGCTGCATGACTATTTTCCGGACAAAAAACCATTATGGTCTAACGGTATAGTAATCCCGGGCCCCTGCATGGCTACGGAGCGGTTTGCGAATGAAGGTATTAACATAATTGTTATACCTTTAAAGGAATTGCCATGGCCAACAAAGCTTGAATCTAACATAACAAGTCTTGCATTATTACTTCAGAATAAATAGGAATTATAAAGCGAAATTGTAAATGATCAAGATTATTTTTGTTACAAATAATTTGGGCTCGGGTGGTGCAGAAAGAGTGTTCCAGATCTTGATGAATAATTTAGACAGAGGAAAATTTATTGTTCAATGTATTCTGATTGATAAAATATTACATAATGCATATTTAAAGAAAGATGTTGCCCTGTATGAGTTAAAAGGTAAAACCTCAATTAATACTATCTGGAAAATAAGAAATATAATTAAAAGATCTAATGCAGATATAATCCTGGGAACGATAACCCCTGTTAACATTATTTTACCGCTTATAAAACTTACACTTCATTTACGAAATAGGCCACAATTCCTGGTTCGGGAAAGCACAGTAATGAGTCATTTAGGAAAAAGATATGGTTTTAAAAATAAACTGGCGAACGAAATATTAAAAAAAATATACCCATCGTACCGAAAAATAATCTGTCAAAGCCTGGATATACGGGATGATCTAATTCAAAATTTTAATGTGGATCCTTTAAAATTGCAAATTATCAATAATCCGATCCAGATTGTCCCTTATCAAAATTCGAGTAAATTTAATTCCGGCAAAATTCAATTCATAACGGTAGGCCGAATGAGGCCGGAAAAGGGCCATGTGAGGATTCTAGAAGCCTTGGATCATTTTGAGAAAACTTATGGCCTTGAATACCAGTATCATATTGTCGGTGACTTTTATTCAGACGAAATGGAAACATCAATCAGGAAAAAGGTGATCGAATTAGATCTTGACAATAAGGTTGAATTTCATGGACATGTAGATGAACCGGAGCATATCCTCAGGAAATGTGATGTATTCCTTCAAGGCTCATATTTTGAAGGATTTCCAAATGCTGTGTTGGAAAGTTGTTCTATGGGCGTACCTGTAGTAGCCTATGATGTTGCAGGTGGCACAAAGGAGATTATCAAACCTGGATTTAATGGATTTTTGGCAGAAGACAATAGTAAATATGATTATGCAGATAAGATAATGAAAACATTAAACACGGAATTCACCCATACAGCTATGGCAGATGATATTAAGGAAAGATTTGGCCATGAAAAAATAGTAAAAGAATATCAGGATTTCTTCATTGCTTTGATGAAGGAGAAATGAGAAATTTTATCAGAAACCCTGAGAAAATTGAAAACACCGATTATCATCCAATTCATGTATTTTCAATTAATAGTATTGATACAAATATTGATACAAAGGTTGTAGAAGGATTTGGAGACGAATGGACAAAATTCAATACTTTTTCCGACGCAGAAATCAAAAGCCTTGGTATGTCTTATTTTGATATTTTGGATGAAAATGTTATAAATAAGGACAGCTACATTGTTGATTTTGGCGCAGGGAGTGGCAGATTCTCAAAATATCTTTCTGATAAAGTAAAGTTTATTGAAGTTTTAGAACCCAGTAATGCAATTTATGAAGCAAATAATTTATTAGGCGATATACAGAATGTTCGACTTGCAAAGAGCAGCGTCGGTTCTGCTCCATATGATGATGGATCATTTGATTTTGGAATGAGTATTGGTGTCCTCCATCACATGCCGGATACTTTAGCTGGGTTGCAACAGTGTGTGAAGAAAATTAAATATAACGGTTGGTTTCTTGTGTATTTGTATTACAATCTGGATAATAGAGGATTCCTATATAACAGTTTGTTTTCGCTGGTTAATTTTATCAGGAAAGGTATTTCGATACTCCCTTTTGGAATAAGAAATATTACGTGCGAGCTTATAGCGCTCGTCTTTTATCTTCCTGTCATATCATTTGGGAGGATATTAAAATATTTTGGTCTAAAGAGAATTGCCCGATACCTTCCATTGCATTATTATCAGGATAAAAGTTTCCGGATAATAAGGAATGATGCATTGGATCGGTTTGGAACCAGGATAGAGAAACGGTTTTCAAAAAAGGAAATAGAGGATATGATGCTGAAATGTGGATTGTCAAATATACGTTTTAGCTCCCATGAACCGTTTTGGCATGCTGTCGGACAAAAAATTCAATAGCGAAAATGGATAAGAAGGAATGTGTAGAATAGCAGGACTCTGGGATCAAAGGAAAAACAGTCAGACGATTGATGAAATTGTTTTGAATCGAATGAGAGATAGCCTCTCATATGGCGGTCCCGATGCAGCTAATTCCTACATAGATCGTCATGCAAATTTAGGATTAGGACATGCGAGGCTTGCTATCATTGATCTTTCTCCGGATGCCAACCAGCCTTTTCGAATTAAAAACCTGCATCTTGTTTTTAATGGGGAAATTTATAATTATGTTGAGGTAAGAAGTGAATTATTGCAGTTAGGGTATTCATTCAATACAAATTCGGATACAGAAGTATTTGTAGATGCATGGAAGCAATGGGGAGTAGAATGCCTGCACAAATTCAGAGGCATGTTTGCTTTTGCTTTGTGGGATGATGAAAAGGAAGAACTTATTATCGGACGGGATAGAGTTGGGGTAAAACCAATGTATTGGTATTTGAAAGATGGACTATTCATGTTTGCATCCGAGCTGAAAGCATTTCATGAGCATCATGAATTTGACAAAACGATTAACCATGCCTCCATTCCCGGATTTTTAAAACATGGATATATTAAAGCCCCATTGAGTATTTATAAGTTCGCTCATAAATTAGAACCAGGTAGCGTACTGAAACTATCAAATTCCGGTAATATTGAAAAAATAAAGTATTGGGATATTCATAAAATTTATACGAATACGACTATCAACAACGAAACCGATTCAATCCTGATCGATCAGTGCGAAAAAATATTGCAGGAGAGTTTCAATCTCCGTATGGTTTCAGATGTGCCGGTAGGAATCTTTTTGAGCGGTGGAATTGATTCTTCACTTGTGACAGCTTTGTTGCAAAAAGATAGCGCTAAATCACTGAAAACATTTACGATTGGATTTAATGAGCCTGAATATAATGAAGCTGAGTATGCTAAAAAAATATCAAAACATTTAGGAACGGAACATTATGAATTATATTGCGGTGAAAAAGAGTTTATAGATGTGCTACAGGATTATTTCTATATCTATGATGAACCGTTTGGAGATAATTCTGGCATTCCGACATTTTTAGTTTCTCAATTGGCGAAACAACATGTCAAGGTTACACTTTCTGCAGACGGTGGTGATGAGATATTTTCAGGTTATGTAAGATATTCTGCCAACCATCAGTATTATAAGAAAATTGAAAGAATACCGGGTAGAATCCGTGATCTTGCATCTGGTGTTTTGACAGCTATGGGACATGACAGAACAATGCAATTATTTAAAGCATTTCCGTGGACTTCCGGAATAGATAGTTTAGAGTGGAGAATGTCAAAAATGTTGAATGCGGTCAAAGCCCGGGATCCAATCGAATTTCAGGAATTGATTTCAAGTTATATTTCAGACAAAGTTTTATTTGAATTGCTCGGATCTAAGGGTGATTCAGCTGCCTATAAAAATGGCTGGCCTATCAGAGATCATTTGATGTATTCCCTTTTAGGAGCGATAGATATTACCACCTACCTCGAAGGAGATATATTAGCCAAAGTGGACAGGGCCACAATGCAAAATTCAATTGAAGGAAGAGAACCTTTCCTAGACCAGCACATTATTGAGTTTGCATTGGGCTTGCCTGATGATGTTAAAATGAAGAATGGCGAAACAAAATGGATACTGAGACAGATACTTTACAAATATGTTCCTAAAAGTTTATTGGAGAGGCCGAAACAGGGATTCGCTATACCTACCAAAAAATGGTTAAATACGATCTTATATCATGAATTAGATTCAATTTATCAGGATGATCAGTTTACAGAGTGTTTTCATCTTAACTCAGCTGCATTAAAAACCATAATAAAGAACTTTAAAAGTAATGCTAAAAAACAGGAGAATCCATACCTGGTGTGGTTTCTTTATTGTTTATATGGATGGTATAAGCGATGGTGTTGAAGAAGCTTTTCATGGTGGTGAATGTAGATTGGTTTTTTCTCTCACACAGATTACCGATTGCACTCGAAGCATTAAAGAGGGGATATGATGTCACCGTGCTTGCCATTGAAGAAGAGAATAGAGGAAATGAGATTAGAAATTATGGCCTGAAATTTATTCCGCTGCCGGGAAAAAGAGGAGGAGTTAATATTATTACTGAAATGTATTTATTAAAATATTTAATACAGATTTATAGAAAAGAAAAACCGGATATTGTTCATCATGTGGCCATAAAACCAGTTCTATACGGATCACTGGCAGCTAGATTAACTAAGGTTCCTAAAATTGTAAATGCTATTTCAGGATTTGGTTCAGTTTTTATAGACAGAGCTTCTTTTTCAATGGGAAACTATTTAATCAGGAAAATTTATAAATATGCATTGAACCACCCAGAGATGAATATAATCGTGCAAAACGAAGATGATTATAAATTAGTATCCACATTCAACAGGGTTAAGAAGGATAGGATTTTTATTATTAAGGGGTCGGGGGTGGATTTGAATAAGTTTTCTTATACAAAGGCAGAGCCGCATAAAACACAGATTATCCTTATGGCATCAAGGATGTTATTTGATAAAGGAGTGAAAGAATTTGTAAGTGCAGCCAGAAAAATAAAATCTAAAAATCAATTTGATGCTGAATTTATATTAGCAGGTAAATTGGATATTGAAAACAAGTCGGGTATACCAGAAGATACACTAAGAGAATGGAACTATGAGGGCTGTATAAAATGGATTGGGCATCAGGAAGATATGGTCACTCTCTATAAAAAATCGGATATTATTGTACTACCCACTTCGTATAAGGAAGGTCTGCCTAAGACACTTATTGAGGCATGCGCCATAGGACGTCCTATTGTCACTACTGATGTACCGGGTTGCAGAGAGGTTGTAAAGAATGGAGAAAATGGTTGGTTAGTAGAAAAAGGGAATGTGGAAGAACTGGAGACGGCCATCATCAAATTAATAAAAGATGAGCACATGAGAGAATCAATGGGCAAAAAAGCAAGGGCCATTGCAGAGAGAGAATTCTCAATTGAGAAAGTTGTACGGGATACATTTGCTATTTATGAAAGAAATTAAGATCCTGGTGACCGGGGCTTCCGGATTTATAGGATCATATGCAGTTCCCATCTTAAGTGAAAAATATCAAATAGTATCCATTTCCCTGCAAGAGAAAACTGTGAATGAAATCAATTTGGAAAACTATGATGTCATTTTACATTTATCCGGCATCGCACACCAAAACAAAGTCATATCAGGTAAAATGCACGAAGCTGTAAACTACCAGATGACGGTTGATTTAGCCGGAAAAGCAAAGGAAAAGGGAATTCGTCATTTTATCTTTTTGAGTACGGTCAAAGTTTTTGGTGAAAGCACCGCACAATCATTAAATGAGGTTTCACCTTGTTTTCCTGTTGATGATTATGCGAGGAGTAAGTACCGTGCGGAAAGCGATATCTTAAAAATGAATTCTGATTCATTCATCGTATCCGTTGTCCGACCTGCGCTGGTTTATGGAAAAGGAGTTAAAGGAAACCTTGCTAAACTTATTGCTTTAGTCAGGGCACTGCCCATTATACCTTTAGACGGAATCAACAATAGCAGGAGTTTAGTATATGCAGGAAACCTTATAGCATTGATTGATCGTATTATTGAAAAAAAAATTCCGGGCATTTTTATTGCCTGTGATGTAAATAATATTTCAACCAGTCAATTAATCAGGATATTTGCAAAACATTTAAAGAAAAGAAGACTTTTCATTTCTATACCAGGAATACTGAAAAATTTAGTAAAGAGAATGGCTCCTTCGGGTTATAAGAGATTATTTGGCACATTGGTTGTCGATAGTTCAATGACGAACCAGGTATTGGACTTTAAACCGCCATATTCAGTTGAAGAAGGTATGAAAAAAATGTTTGAATAAATGATGGACCTATGAATTTATATAATCCGGAAGAATTTGTTAAACATGCGATTATCAAGCGAAATCAAAGCCTTTTTTATAATGACCTGCAGGCTTTTGGAGATGAACTTTCATCAAAAATAGATGGTAAAAGTGTTTTAGTAATAGGCGGAGCCGGAAGTATTGGATCTTCATATGTCAAACAAATATTGAACTATCATCCAAGGGAGTTAGTAGTAGTAGATCATAATGAAAATGCCCTTACGGAATTAACAAGAGATTTGCGAAGCCATTATAATGATGTATTACCACATCAATATTTCACTTACCCGATAGACTACGGAAGTGATCTGTTTGAAAAGTTATTTGACCGTTACTCTTTTGACATTATCGCACATTTTGCCGCTCACAAGCATGTGCGGTCTGAAAGAGATATCCTGTCGATCGAAAGTATGATCATCAATAATGTTTTTCATACATTCAAACTCCTGGACTTGTGCAGTCAGAAACCACCCGGTCATTTTTTTGCCGTATCTACTGACAAAGCGACCAATCCGGTAAATATAATGGGGGCCAGTAAGCGACTGATGGAAATGAGTATTCTGGCATTCCGGGGATTATATAAAGTAAGCACTGCCCGGTTTGCAAATGTGGCTTTCTCGAATGGTAGTCTTTTGGATGGGTTCTTAAACCGAATCACAAAGAACCAACCCATTTCCGCACCTTCAGATATCAGAAGATACTTTGTTTCTGCTGAAGAATCAGGTCAGCTTTGTTTGCTTGGCTCTATTCTTTCTGAATCCGGTGATATCCTATATCCCGTATTACAAAAATCTGACATGATGAGTTTTTCAGAAATTGGCCAACGCCTTTTAGAAGAATTAGGTTATAAGATAGACGTATGTGAATCGGAAGATGAGGCCAGATTGAAATCTGTATTACGGAAAGATGGAAACAAAACATACCCGGTACATTTCTACAAATCGGACACTTCCGGTGAAAAAGAGGAGGAAGAATTTGTATCAGACGGGGATGAAATCATAACCAATAAGTTTCAAAAAATAGCCATTATCAGGGGGACTAAAACAGATAAGATTGAAGATATTAAATCAAACATTTCTATTCTGGATGAAGCTTTTAAAAACCCAAAACTGACCAAGCATGATCTTGTCATCATCTTACAGCAAATCGTCCCCGAATTTTCACATCTGGAAGTAGGGAAAAACCTTGATCAGCGTTTATGATGTATTTTATTTTGAAAAGAATAATGGATGTTGTGTTCGCCACTATTGCACTTATAGTATTATCTCCTATTTTTTTGATGATCATCATTGTCTTGTTCGCTTCCGGGGAGAAGGAAGTATTTTATAAACAAAAGCGGGTTGGATACAAAAATCAACATTTTAATATGATTAAATTTACAACCATGTTTAAGAACAGCATGAATATAGGAACCGGCTCCATAACATTACGAAATGATCCCAGAGTAACTACTGTTGGAAAATATTTAAGATTGACAAAGTTGAATGAGTTGCCCCAGCTTTTTAATGTGATCAAAGGAGACATGAGCCTGGTAGGTCCGAGACCATTGGTCGATAAGACATTTGAAGCATATTCAGAAGAAATTCAAAATATTGTTACAAAAATGAAGCCGGGGATTACCGGAATAGGTTCTATCGTATTTCGGGATGAAGAAAAATTACTTTCGATTCAGAAAGGAGATCCATTTACCTATTACCAGGATATAGTAGCACCCATAAAAGGGGCTATGGAGAAATGGTATTACTCGAAAAGATCAATTCCGGTTGATCTGAAATTAATTTTTCTGACAGGGATGTCCATCTTAAAACCAAATTCAGACCTGTATATGTATTTCTTTGGAGACCTGCCCATGATGGAGGAATTGAAAAAAGTAAAACACAAATGAAGAAAGCATTGATCACGGGTATTACCGGGCAGGATGGAGCATATCTCTCTGAATTGTTATTGAAGAAAGGATATGAGGTTCATGGCATTAAGAGGAGAAGCTCTCTTTTCAATACGGCAAGAATAGATCATTTATACCAGGACCCGCATGTACCTAACCGCAATTTTATTCTTCATTATGGTGACTTAACGGATTCTTCTAACATCATTCGGATTATACAGGAAGTGCAGCCAGACGAAATTTATAACCTTGGAGCCATGTCCCATGTGAAAGTGAGTTTTGAAGAACCGGAATATTCAGCAGATGTGGATGGCATAGGAACACTGAGAGTTTTGGAAGCCGTTCGCCTTTTGGGATTAACAGACAAAACCAAAATCTACCAGGCTTCAACCTCTGAATTATTTGGAAAAGTAACTGAAACCCCTCAAAATGAAAATACGCCTTTTTATC
>JBATMM010000415.1:0-6401 GCA_049289835.1 Saprospiraceae bacterium
AAGTAATTATACCAGTCTGCTTCAATATCATAAACCGGGTGTGACATTCAGGTACAGTGGTGATGTGCACAATGTGAATGTAGGTCTTCAATACCAGGCGTCAGAACTCACGGGCCATCTCAATCAGGGTGAAAATGAGATAAAGAAAACATACAATTATTTTCTACCACGAATCATCTGGAGAGATGATATCGGCAATGGAAAAAATCTAAGAATAAGCTATACAACTCGTATCACACAACCTTCGATCACTCAGTTATCTCCTGTAGTTGACAATTCGGATCCGCTTCGTCTTTATGTAGGCAATCCTGATCTGAACGCCGAGTACATACACAATCTCAGCGCGAACTTCCATTTATTTTCCCAGTTTTCTTCAACCAGCTTTTTTGTTTCTGCAGGTACAGGTCTGACAAAAAATAAAATCATTACGTCACGCACGACAGACGCGCAGTTTGTTGAAACGTCAAAACCAATCAATATTGATCATGAATCGCGGATGAACCTCTATACAGCATTCGGCCGTCCATTAAAGCTGATCCATAGCCGGTTTAATATAAATTTAAATGGCACGCTCACAAGTACACAGAACCTGATCAACAATGAACTAACCAATCTCAACAGGTGGTCAAGAACAGCAGGTCTGACGATTTCAAATATGAATTCCGAAGTATTAGAATATAATTTGGGTGCTGATTGGACTTTTACAGATAGCTATTATAAAATAAGTGATGCTTTAAATCAAAATACCGTATTGCATCATTTATTCGTCGATGCCACATTGACGCTATGGAAAAAATGGAAGCTCGAAGGAAGCTATGATTACAATCTCTACACGAGTGCTGCTTTCGCACAAAACCAATCATTGCCGTTGATGAAAGCTTCGATTTCAAGATTCGTTCTCCCGATGGACAGAGGTCAGATCAAGCTCTCCATTTTTGATGCGCTCGATGAAAACCGCGGCCTTTCCAGGACTTCAGACATAAATTATATCGAAGAGGTCAGATCAAATTCCATAGGTCGATACGTCATGCTTTCGTTCGTGTATTCGATCAAAGGAGCCGGACAAGATAATCCGATGGGTGGTATGCGCATGATGATGGGACCTCGCCACTAAACAGAATTGGGAATGAGGAATAAGGAACATTAAAAGTGAATCGGGAATAAAGAATTTTGAATTTTGAATTTTGAATTGAGATCTTGAATTGTGAATTGCGAATCAGGAAGTTTTTAATTTTCTTTCAAGGCTCTAAATGCAAAATTGTAGCTGAGCTGTAGCACATGGTTGAATATGGCAGGTCGACGCATCATTCCTCATTCCACATTCCGTCGTGGGCGGGTGCAACACGCCCCGACGGAATGTGCCTTATTGTTAAGCTTAGGTTGTTCCTAAGCTTTCGCGTCAGCAAATTTCCGATTTGCGCATAAAATTTCCCATTCCTTATTCCTACTTCAAGCTCTTAATTCAGAGATCTAAATTCTTCATTCACGATTCTCTTCCCAATTCTCAGTTCTAAATTCAAAATTTAGCAACAACTTTCCTTTTCTTTGCGTTTTAGCCCATTGAGATGGTCCACACCCGCTGTGACCCTTGTTTTCATTATGATTTCATTATGACCAAGCATACCTTTAAGACATTCCTCTTCCCTTTAATACTACTGCTGCAACTGCCGCTCAGTTTACCTGGGCAGGTGCTAGTGGACAGATGCAAACTATTGGACCAATCCAGTCCTATTAATAATATCTGGGTGGATGAAGACAATATCAAATGGGTCGCTAATACCCAGGGACTGAATAAAGTATTTTCCCTTGATCTGGTGGAGAGATTTCCAATCCCACCGGGCACGACTTCTCTCCTGACCATTCGGGGAGGAAATGCCAAACTGGAATGGAGCACCAGTGAGATGCAACAACTGATCGGCAATGTCAATTTTACATGCGCTTCTTACGATCCGAAAACCAAAACAGTATGGCTTGGCACAAAAGAATCCGGCGCATTTCAAATCACAGTGTCTCCTCTTCGTGTAGTACAGCGATTAAATACGGACAATAAAAAACTCGCCTCCAACCAGATCAATGACATCTTTGTCACAACCACAGGCACAACATATATCGCAACAAATGATGGCATGCTCATCGGATCCGGTGACAAATGGACACTTGAAGAACGATATCTCAATTTCGTCGGCGTAGATGCGTGGGGCACAAACCTGTGGATACTCGGTGATGACTTTTTATGGCAGGTAGATGCGAAAGGCAAATGGTCACCGATAGCTATCGAATTAAAAAACGTTGAAGGCCAGTTGCGCGACATTGCTGTCGATGATGAAGGTCGTGTATGGATTGCATCTAACATGATGACCGGTTATGATGTAGCCGCCGACAAGTATCAGCGCTTTGGTCCGGGTCAGTATTTCACAAGCCAGTTTGTCAATTGTCTGGATGTAGATAAGGATGGTTCGATATGGACCGGTACCAAGGACAAAGGCCTCTACCTTATACAATGGGAATCATCACTCATCATCAGCATTGAAAATGATAATCCACTCGATTGCAGATCAAATGAACCAACGGCATCACTTACAACGAAAGTTGCAGGTGGCCAGGCTCCTTATACTTATAAGTGGAATACAGGTCAGACAACTCCTGATATTTCGAAACTACCCAAGGGTGAATATGTGCTCACTGTCACAGATGCAAAAGCTGCAGTGAAAACAGGTAAGTATCAAATCCTTGATCCTTACATTAAAGCCACAGTAACACAACTTACTCCCTCTTCAGGTCAGGCCGATGGCAGCGCTACAGTTTCATCCAGTGGAGGTTCAGGTCAATACATCTATCAATGGGACAATGACGAACCTAATATCACCGCTACGAAACTTACTGCAGGATTACATAAAGTGACTGTCTCAGATAAATCAGGTTGTTCAACAACAGCTACAATTACGATCAGTGAGAATCTGACACCGCTATCTGCATCGATCACTGTCTTATCAGATAATAAATGCGACTATTCCACCAGTGGATCGATTAAAGCTGAGGTGAAAGGTGGTAAAGTTCCATATCAATACAACTGGAGTACAAACGCAGGTTCTGTAAATACACTTTCTTCGCTTGCACCAGGAAATTATAAACTAACTGTAACAGATGCTACAGGCCAGACCTCAACAGCTTCAATCGTTCTCATTTCTCCTCCTGCATTTTCTGCTTCCATTGAATTATTATTTCCAGCCACAGTGAATGCATCAAATGGACAAGCTCAGGTGAAAACGACCGGAGGCAAAAGCCCATTCACCTATTCATGGAATAACGGGGAGAAAATATCAATCGTAAAAAACTTATCTGCAGGATCACACAATGTAACTGTGACTGATGCGAATGGATGTACCTCGGAAACTTCGCTTTTTGTTTCAGAGACTATTACACCTATCAATGTTTCTATTTCACAGCAAAGCCAGATAAGTTGTCATAGCACGGCAACTGCTTCATTAAATGCTTTTGCAAACGGAGGGAAACCACCTTTAAAATATTTGTGGAGTAACGGACAGAGCACATCTAACCTCAATGGATTGATGGCGGGTACTTATTTGTTGACCGTGACGGATGTAGCAGGTACAGTCTCCACTGCATCATTTACGATATCAGAACCTGATCCAATCAGTGTAGTAGTCACTGCCGATGCTATAGCTTCATCTGGTGGTATTGATGGCAAAGCAACGGCAAAAGTGACAGGAGGAAACGCACCATATCAATACAACTGGGATAATGGTGAGAAATCAAATAAAGCAGTGAAGCTTTCGGCAGGCAATCATATTGTTTCCATTTCTGATGCCATGGGATGCACATCATCCGGTGTAGTAGATATTTCAGAAAATATTCTGGCCATGGACGTATCCATCACGCAAAAAGCAAAAATACTTTGCGCCGGATCATTGGATGCAAATATTGAAGCTACTGTGAAAGGAGGCAAAGCACCATTCGCATACAAATGGAATGGAGCATCAAGCTCAGCTTCATTACCAAATATAGGCCAGGGGATTTACACATTGACAGTCACTGATGCTACCGGACACACTGCAACTTCCGTCATCACGGTGGACTCACCACAACCGCTAAAACTTGATGTGAAGGTTGATGCTCCCGCTTCAACTGGTGGCGCTGATGGAAAAGCAACAGCAACAGTAAGTGGTGGAACGGGAAAATATACATATGCATGGGATAACAATGAGAAAACGGTAAGAGCTGAAAAACTTGCAGCAGGTTCGCATACGCTGATTGTCACAGATGAAAATGGATGTAGTGTAACCACCAATGTAGTCATCACAGAAAACATTCTCCCGATTGTCATCAAAATCACTCAGGAAAAAAAGATTAATTGTTATGGTATTAAGGATGCTTCGCTCTCTGCGAATGTTTCAGGTGGTAAGCAGCCCTATACTTATACCTGGTCCGGTGTTGGAAAAGAATTTAACACTGAATCCCTGAAGGATGTAGGAGCAGGAATGTATACGCTCAATATAACTGATGCGATAGGTGCAAAAATTTCGAAGCAGTATGAGATTACTGAACCGAAACTATTAAAGGTTACGGCCGAAGATATAAAACCTGCTTCCACAGGCAATGAAGATGGTGAGGCTACAATCAATGTGACAGGTGGTTCTACACCTTATGTTGCGATGAGTATTTCATCAGTTGCAGGAGGTACATCTTTCAAGGCGGACAAATTGGCACCTGGCCTTCATCAGGTTGTAGTTTCTGATGCATCCGGATGTACAGCAGAAGTGACTTTTACTGTAACTGAGACCATTATGCCTTTGACAGTGGGCATAAAACAGACTAATCCTATACGATGCTATTATGATAAAGATGCGATTCTGGAAGCTTCAGCGAAAGGAGGAAAGCCTCCATATACCTATACCTGGACGAATGGGCAAACAGGTCCTTCTATTTCAAATCTCGGTGCTGGGAATTATAGTGTTGCCATTGTTGATGCTACCGGTCAAAAAGCAAGTATTGTATATGAGTTGAAAGGACCACCGGCAATGATTGTTGAAATTGCAAATCTTCGTTCGGCTACTAATGATCGTCTGAATGACGGCAAAGGTGAAATCGTGATAAAAAATGGTGTTTCCCCTTTCAAGTACAGTTGGGGCTCTGGTGAGACTACTGAAAAAGCGGTGAAACTTCCGGTCGGGACTGCCAAAGTATTAGTGACAGATGCTAATGGATGCACTGCGAGTGTGGAGTATGTAGTCAATCAAAAAGTATTACCGGAATTAACTGCTGCACGTCTCAATTCCGGCGAACCTATCCGCATGGAGAAAATTCAGTTTGCTGCAGATAGTGTGAAACTTGATACATCAGCGATGCCATCACTAGATGAGCTCTATGATTTTCTTTATGACAATCCCACAATCATCATTGAAGTATCAGGACACACGAATGGATTGCCTGCAGATGAATATTGTGATCGCATCAGCAGCGAGCGTGCGAAATCTGTAGCCGATTATCTGATCAATAAAGGAATTGAAGGTCGTCGTGTCATCTCCAAAGGATATGGTAAACGTAAACCGATTGCTTCGAATCAGACTCCGGAGGGAAGGAAGAGAAATCAACGGGTGGAGATCAGGTTGATAAAAATTGGAGAATAATGCAATTTGGATACCGGATTATTGGACGGTTGCTGAGCTGTAGCATGGAGATGAGTAAAGCTGGTCGAAGCATGCCAGATGCCAGACTCATGACTCAAAATCAACATGTTACTTACTCCTGTTTCGATAGAAAATTATATTAAACTTTGTTCCAACTCTCAGTTCGTTTTACCTATTGCTTATTGCTCATAGTTAAAGTCCGGCATCCGGCATCCCTTTTTATCCGGTATCCTTTTTATATATTTGCACCCTTTCGGGCCCATAGCTCATTCGGTTAGAGCATTTGACTCATAATCAAGAGGTGCCTGGTTCGATTCCAGGTGGGCCCACGTAGAATTCCGAATAAGGAGCAAGGAATTTAGAAGTGTGAAGCATAATAAAAAAATAATCACATTTCAAAATTCCTTGTTCTTCATTTTTCTTCTGAATTCAAAATTCAATATTCCTTGTTCACAATTACTCCGGTGCCTGGTTTGATTCCAGGAAGAGTCACGAAACTTATTTTCAATCAGAGTTAATGATTTTTTCATAAGTATTATAGCAGTATTGAATAGTTTCCAACACATAATGCCCGGCAAAACCTTTCCTTTTTAACCATGCTAAATAATAAATATCATGGTGAAGCAATTGATCCGCTAATAAAAATGCTTGTGGTTTATCACCCTTTGAAAAGATATATGCCCATTCAAATAAAATGTTGTGGGGTTCTTTCTCAAAAGCTTTCTTTTGCATTTTGAAGGCTAACCTCATTTC
>JBATMM010000416.1:0-4785 GCA_049289835.1 Saprospiraceae bacterium
GCATAAATGTTTCTGTCAATCGTGATTTATTCATTCCGAATATTTTTTCACCCGATGGAGACCATGTGAATGATCGTTTCATGATAAGTTCAGGTCAGGGAATAAAGGAAATTGAAGAACTTTCTATCTATGATCGTTGGGGAAACCTGGTTTTCCGCCAATTCCACTTTCAGCCTGATGATCCTTCTACTTCTTGGGATGGGATATTGAATGGGAAACCCTTGAACATAGGTGTGTACACGTACAAGCTGATCGTGGTATTTGAGGATAATCTACAGGAAACCAGATTCGGTGATGTGACACTGATCAGATAAGCTTTTCACCCTGATATTTCACTGTAATTCAATGCTATACAGCCTCCGCCTTCGACTTGGCCTTAGTTTTGTAGTTTTGAGGGTATAATTATTGTCTCAACTCAATCTACGCTCACCTTTTCGGTCAGATTCATAACATATGGGGTATTGGATAGCACCATGGATATTGTTATTGATCGGCTGGTTTACCCCCGGGCAGCAGAAACCTATTTCTGGTAAAGATGTTTTTAAAAGTGAGATTGCCTCAGCCTGTAATCTGATCGTTGATAGTGGACATGATACTTCCGTTTGCATCGGTAGTCAGCTCATTCTTCAGGGTTCCATAACCGGAGATTCTGCTTTCTTCGAATGGACTCCTCATAACGGACTAAATGACCCTTTCATTCTTCACCCAATTGCAAACATTGATACTGCCATTACATATACGTTAACAGCACTGGGATTCGATACAGCAAATCATAATCTTGTACTCAATGGCAGTTTCGAACAAGGCAATACAGATTTTTATACTGAACAAACATATATCTCTGATATGCCTGTTGTGCAGAATGAGATGTATCCAAATGGAACATATACTGTCATTGATAACCCGAATCTCGTCAATGACACCTGGCCAAATTGTGCAGATCACTCTAGTGGAATAGGTGTCAATATGATGCTCATCAATGGGACGTCAACAATTGATACGATATGGTGTCAGACGATACCTATCCTTCCTCATCACTATTTTCAGTTTGCGGGTTGGGCTTGTCCGTTCAATACTACTGCGCCCCCGATCTTTATCGTAAGTTTTAATGAGCAACTATCTGATACTATTTTCACGGATACAACTCTCTGTCTTTGGCAACAGATTTCTCCCACTATATGGTATTCGGGAGATTCTGCATTTGCACATATTTGTTTGATTAATGCAAGTAGTCTTATCGGTGAAGGGAATGATTATGGAATAGATGATCTTTCTTTGATTGAACTTTGCGAGACTCAGGACTCTGTCTCGATTTCTGTGTACGGTGATGTGGCACCTGTACCTGTGATCACAGGTGATACGATATTGTGTGATGGTGATATTGCTACGTATACGGCTTCATTTCCATCAGGAACGAATATACTTTCATATACATGGACTCCTTCATCTGCAGGTGCTATCATAAGTGGACAAGGTACAGACCAGCTCAAAGTGTTTTGGAATGGAGTTGGAAATGCCCATGTATGCCTTTCTATTGAAACAAATTGTCAGACCAACAGTGCATGTCTCAATGCGCATATTGGTATTATCCCATTTCCCGAAGAGGTTACGGGGCCACCTTTTTTATGTCCGGGAGAGTTTGGTATTTATACAGTTCCTTTCGATGCTGCGGTGGATGAATATAACTGGAGCATCACTTCGGGTATTAACATCATCAGCGGACAAGGGACGAATGTACTACAGGTACAATGGAGCAACGCACCGAGTGCAGATTTATGTCTTGAATTGGTCAATGAGTGCGGTACGTCTACAAGTTGTTTTACGATCACACAATTCTCCGGATATACGACTATACTGGATACTGTGTTATGTGGGAGCAATACGATTGTCGTTAATAATCATACATACGGAAATGGGATTTGGTCAGGTACTGAGTTAATCTCAAGTTCAACAGGTTGCGACAGTGTAGTTGAAATTCAGATTACACCGGTAAATGCTTTTGAATTGATGACCACTAAAAAGCTCTGTCCGGGTGATTCTATATTTTTGCAGGGAGCATTTCAGACACAAGCCGGTTCATATATTGATACTTTTTCTTCAGTGTACAATTGTGATAGTATCGTCAACACAGAGCTCATTTTTTCTCCATTTGATACTGCATGGATTGTATCCACTACCTGTGATCCTGCTCTTGCGGGGACTACGATCACGACGATCAACGAAGGCAATTGTGATAGTACAATCATTACACAAGTTTTATTACTTGCTTCAGATACCACTACCATCGCTTTGTTCACATGCATGATATCTGACACAGGTCAGGTCATCCAGATGTTGACTAACCAGGCAGGATGTGACAGTATGGTCGTTTCAAATACATATCTTCTGCATTCGGATACAACGCAAATTTTTCTCACTACTTGTGATCCTGCAATGGCGGGTATCACCATGCAAATCTTTCCCAATGTAGTAGGATGTGACAGCCTGGTGATCATCAATACTTCATTTTCACTTTCGGATACAACTTTGATTTCAGCACTGACCTGCACATATGCAGATACAGGTACGACATCCACTCTGTATGTCAATGCCATGGGATGTGATAGTCTCGTCATGAGCACGTTGATATATGCAGGAACCGATACAACATTTATTTTATCAACTACATGTACAGCTTCAAATGCCGGATTGTTTTTGTTAATTCTGACAAATCAATTTGGATGTGACAGTGTCATTTCGATGTTTGTTACTTTACTTCAATCTGATACAACCTATCTCACCAATACTAGTTGTGAACCTTTGGACACAGGAGTTGTAACACAATTTTTGACAAACAGTGTGGGGTGTGATAGTCTTGTGGTGACGACTACGAATCTTTTACCTGTAGATATATGCCATTTTCAGGCTTCAATGTTCGTTCAGCAGCCTGTGTGTTTTGGTGACTCTGCCAGGGTGACAGTTGATTTGCAAATCGGGACAGGACCTTTTAATTTACAATGGGTTCATTTGGGTGATGCAGGAAGTTATGTTTTTCCAACATCAGGCATATATTCATTTCCATTTGCGTTGGAAGGAGAATCACATATTGTTTTGACTTCAGCAAATGGATTGCAAATACTTGATACGATATACCTTGACAGTATAACTCCGTTTGAAATTGACATTCAAAATACAAGTAATTACAATGGTTATAATAACCCATGTCATGGCGACAGTATAGGTACAGCGATGAGTACTATATTGTCCGGTGGAGCCATGCCGCTCACCTATTTGTGGTCGAATGGAATCAAGACACCGGATGTATCAAACCTAAAAGCCGGTGTTTATAATTTAACCGTTTCAGACAATCATGGGTGTACTACTTCATCATTTGTAGTCATCACAGAGCCCGCGGCTATTGAATATAATCTTGCGATTGAAGACATTCTCTGTTTTGGCGATTCATCCGGGGCTGTTTCATTGTCCGGTATGCAAGGTGGGGTAGGGCCATTTATCACTTCTCTTGACAGCAGTTCGTTCCAAATGAATTTTTCTTATCACAATTTGATACCTGGTGATCATGGTATGAAAATCATGGATCAAAATGGATGTACTGGTGAAGAACAATTTGTACTCGCAGAACCTCATGATTGGTCATTGAGTTTAGGTGCGGATACTACTGTTTACTATGGTACCAGCATTGAACTTACCCCGACAATAAATGGACTGGCTAACGGCGTGTTACAATTCACATGGTCAGATCATCTGTGTGATAATTGTGGATCCAGGAATGTGGAATTAATCAAAGGTTCTGCCTTTAGTGTTACGGCAACCGATGAAAATGGATGTACGAGTGAAGATGAGATCATAATTGACGTGTCAATCAAACATGATGTATTCGTTCCCAATATATTCTCACCTAATGGTGATCAGGTCAATGATCTTTTGATGATCAGCACGGGTAAAGGACTTAACGAAATTGAAGAGTTCGCCATCTTTGATCGTTGGGGAAATCTTGTTTACAGTCAGCTTCATGGTCAGCCTGAAGATTCTTCCGTAGCCTGGGATGGACTTATGAATGGCAAGCCGCTCAACACAGGGGTGTATGCTTACAAACTTATAGCGGTATTTGAAGATGGTGCCCGGGTGACCAGGTTTGGAGATATTACGCTGATCAGGTAATACTGAGAGAATCATGAATCTTGAATATAGAATTTTGAATTGAGAAGTTGAATGGCGATCAAGGAATAGCGATTTGCAAGATTTTTTTTAATTCCTCTTTTACCAAAAATCGAAAATCCAAAATAAGGAGTGCCGAAGGGGGGACTCGGAGAATCAGGAATCCTGAATATCGAATTTTGAATTAAGAAGTTGAATGGCGAGCAAGAAACAGTGAATTAAGAAGTTTTTCTCACGCTCTCACTTTCTCACCATCTTACAAGTGCCGAAGGGGGGACTTACTTCGACTAGCGCTCAGCATAAACTTCTCGTCCTCTTCCACTTTCTTGTAGAAAGTGCCGAAGGGGGGACTCGAACCCCCATGTCCTTACGAACACACGCCCCTGAAACGTGCGTGTCTACCAATTCCACCACTTCGGCAAAAGCAGAAGGTCGGCTGCGCCTCCTCTGCTGTAAAGTTTTCAAAGGATATCAGGCTTCGCCTGATATCCTTTGAAAACAATTTGTTCAAAAGCGAACGTAAGTGAGCTTTTGAAGTACCAGAGGCGGGAGTCGAACCCGCACATCCTTGCGAACGCTGGATTTTGAATCCAGTGCGTCTACCAGTTCCGCCACTCTGGCAATATG
>JBATMM010000417.1:0-2048 GCA_049289835.1 Saprospiraceae bacterium
ACCGATGTCACTGCTCCTGAAGCTCCTGCCGGCCTCGAAGGCACTGTAAGTTTTACAAATGTGTCACTTACATGGCAGCCTTCTGTTGATGGCGAATCTGGTATTTCAGGATATAATGTTTATCAGGATGGGGCGATCATAAGGACTGTAGAAGAAACCAATACAACGATCACTGATCTGGCACCTTTGACTTCTTATGAATTCGGTGTGTCTGCGGTAGATTCTGCAGGAAATGAATCAGCTGAATCATTCCTTACATTGACTACGGGATTGAGTGAGGCTCCTGACACAACAAAGCCTTCTACACCGGCTAATCTTGTAATCAGTGCAGGAGCCAATTCAGTTGTATTCTCATGGGATGCTTCTACAGATGAAGGCGGATTAGGCGGATATGTGGTCAGTCTTGATGGTGTATATGTGGATTCTCTTGATGCGAGTACCATATCCATCTTCATCGGAGGTCTCGATCCGCTTACTCTATACACATTTGAAGTATATGCTTATGACCTATCAGGTAATAATTCTGAGATAGCTGACATCACAGCCTCAACAACAGCACCTATTGTTACAGCAGAGCCGGGTCTTGTAGCGCATTACAAATTTGAAGGTGATGCCAATGATGCTACTCCATACAACAATCACGGAACGATCGGCGGTAATCCGCAATTCGAAACTGTGACAAATCGTCCGAATGCTTCAGGTATGGATCTCAAATTTGACGGAGATGCAGATTCAGTTCTTGTGCCAAATGCTGTTCAATTGATTTCTGATTATACAACTGTCAGTTTCTGGATTCGTGTCGATGGTCAGAATTTAGCTGATGGTGAAGCATACATTCTTGACTTTGGAAATTATGATGAGCGTTGGAAAATATCTCTTCCTGTTCATCGCCAGATCGTCTGGACTACAAATAGTAAGAATGCAATAGATGATCATTTTATTCATGACATGGATTCCGGCGGCGGTAATGACCTGGTCATTGGTTTCTGGTGGTATGTGACGATGGTCCATGATGGTACAGATGATATCATCTATATCGATGGTTCGGAAGTTAACCGTTTTGCGGTTGCCGGTACTTTGAATAGCACTGCACGCTCACTAGGTATAGCTAATAATCTTGAAAATCCCGGAAAATCATACTTCCACGGTGCACTTGATGAAATCAAGATCTACAACAAAGCGCTGACCGGTGATGAAGTATCACAACTTTATACACTCGGTTATACCAAAGTTCAGGACTTACAGAATGAAATCCGTAAGTACGTACAGATCGTATATCCTAATCCAACAAAGGATGAACTGGCCATCAAACATGGTTTTGGTTCAACACAGGATTTACTGATACGTATGTTCGATCAAAGTGGCCGTCAGGTAGAAGCCAAACATCTTACATCTCCAGAAATGGGGAATGGATTGATCAAAATGAATGTGGCCGGAATAGAACCGGGTGCTTACAATTTGAATTTTGTCCTTGGAGGTAAAAACCTTGGCTCAATTTCTTTTGTGAAACAATAATTGAAAATTCTTTTCAAAGTGAAAGGCACGCACACGAAAGTGTTGCGTGCCTTTTTTTTGCCCCTAAATCCCCTAAAGGGGACTTCAATTTTTCTGACGTTCGAGTGTCTCTGACCTCGAACATGGTACTTTCAAATGGATGAAGCCCGATTTGGCAAACTAAAGATTCTGCCAATTTCAATTTAATCGAAAATGATTTACCGAAGAAGAGTAATGCTTCCGGTTTTTATAATTTTATTTTCGCTACTAATAAATATTTTAAGCATGTAAACATATACACCTGATGGTAATAGTTCATTGTTTTTTGAATTACCATTCCAATGAATTGAGTTGCCCTTCTGATAGAATAACATATTTCCCCACCTGTCAAATACCGATACCTCCATTTCCTGAATACCCGCATTGCCATCGATTATCCATTCATCATTTATTCCATTTCCATCAGGAGAGAAAATATTTGGTATATAGACGCCTTGTATTATACAATTCTCATCAAATTCAACCTGCGTACTATCCGAATAAATACATCCAAA
>JBATMM010000418.1:0-1884 GCA_049289835.1 Saprospiraceae bacterium
GGACTCGTGTTGTCGTTGAGCCGAGACTTTCATTGCAATGGTTTGTAGATATGAAACAAATATCCGGACCTGCATTGGATGCTGTTGTAGATGGCGTAATTGATTTTTATCCTGAGTATCTGAAAAATACGTACCGACATTGGATGGAAAATATCCGTGATTGGTGCATCTCGCGTCAATTGTGGTGGGGACATCAGATTCCTGCATGGTATTTAGTGAATGATGATGAGGAATTAGTATTTGTTGCAAAAACAGAAAGTGAAGCCTTAGAACATGCTCGAAAGAAAACAGGACGTTCGGATTTGCAGGCATCAGCACTTCGAAGAGATGAAGATGTATTGGATACATGGTTTTCATCTTGGCTATGGCCGATAAGTGTTTTCAATGGCTGGAAGAATGAAAAGGAAATTAATTATTACTATCCTACAAGTGTGTTAGTGACGGGATGGGATATTATTTTTTTGTGGGTGGCGAGAATGATTATGGCGGGATACGAATGGAAAGGAATGAAACCTTTTCAATCGGTGTATTTCACTGGAATGGTGAGAGATAAGCAGCGAAGGAAGATGAGCAAACAATTGGGCAATAGTCCTGATGCACTTGAACTGATTGAGCAATTTGGAGCTGATGGTGTCCGCTATGGTATCATGGCTTCGGCGCCTGCAGGTGGTGATATATTATTTGATGATAAGTTATGTGAGCTAGGACGTAATTTTTGTAATAAAATCTGGAATGCACTTCGTCTTGTAAAGTCATGGAATGTTGATCAATCCTTGATACAGGACGAAGGAAGAAAGCTTGGTATACGATGGATCAAATCCAGGATGAATGTGATTGATGCAGAACTTCGACAGCAGTATGCTCAATTTCGATTATCTGAAGGGGTGACTGCTTTATATTCATTTGTGTGGAATGACTTCTGTAGTATATTTCTTGAAATCATAAAGCCGACTTATGGTGAGGCATCCGATGCTGAAAGTTATGATGCCACATTAGAGGTCTTCGAAGAAATTTGTAAACTCCTCCATCCGTTCATGCCGTTTATCACAGAAGAAATCTGGCATCAACTTCGTAACCGGGAAGAAGGTGATGATTGTATTGTAGCCAGAATTTCAGATAAAGCGGGAGAGGTTGACCAGGAAGTGATTAGAACGCTTGATCACATCCTCATCGTGAAATCTTCTGTGCTTGAATTGCGCAATCAGTATCAATTGTCTCCTAAGGATACGATGATCCTGATTCATCCGTCTGAAACCGATCTTATCAAGTTGTGGAATGAGCCTGGGACGAAAGATATTTTGCTTAAGCTCTCAAATGCTACTGCTGATGAAGGTGAATCTTCAGGTGTTCCTTTTCTTGCAGGACGGTATCAATATCGTGCAGCATTGCATATTGAAATTGACAGAGAGTCTGAATTGAAAAGGATGAATGAAGAATTGGTTTATTTTCGGGGCTTTGTCATGAGTGTGGACAAGAAATTGAGTAATGAAAAATTTGTTGCTAATGCATCACCTGATGTTGTTGAAAAAGAAAGACAGAAGAAAGCTGACGGGGAGTCTAAGATTGAGCAATTACTTAAAAGTATTTCTCAGTTGAATTGATATGAGAATTCAAATGGCGCGCATCAGGATTTTTGTCTGCATTTTTTGTTTGCTCTTCAGCTTTGCTTTTTGTTCGGCTCAGACTGTGATCACTGCATTGCCGCGATGGATGGTCACAAGTTTAGTTTTTTATGATATTCCCCAGACACCTACGAAAAGATTTGTTGATCATGATTCATGGGGATATCAGTTTGAGGCTCAATACAGGTTGCAATACAATAAACCATTCATGGCTGGTATTTATTACCATGAGACTGCATTGAGCAGATATGTATTGAAGTAT
>JBATMM010000419.1:0-2965 GCA_049289835.1 Saprospiraceae bacterium
CAGGACATGGTACTTGGACTCTATTACCTGACGAAAGAAAAGAAAGCAGACAACGGTAGTAAAGTACTCGGTGAAGGCCGTACATATTACAGTTCAGAAGAAGTAGTAATCGCGCATAATGAGGGTAAGCTTGATTTGCATGCATCAGTTCGTGTCCGTGTAAATCAGGAAGATGAAACCGGCAAGATGATCAAGAAGTTAATTGAGACGACTTGTGGCCGTGTGTTATTCAATGAAGTGTGTCCTCCTACTGTGCCTTTCATCAATACGCTTCTGACAAAAAAGAATCTTAGAAAAGTAATCGGTGATATTCTGATCCGGACAAATTTTCCAAGGACTGCGCAGTTTCTGGATGACATCAAGGATCTTGGTTTTAGCTGGGCTTTCAGAGCCGGCTTATCATTCAAACTTGGTGATCTGATCACACCTTCGATAAAAGAAGAGACACTGAAAGCAGCTCAGGATGATGTCGATGATGTAAATAACAATTACAACATGGGTCTGATCACTGAAAACGAACGTTACAATCAGACGATTGATAAATGGACGTATGCGGATAATAAGATTACTGAAAGCCTCATGAAAGAGTTGTCGCTGCATAATGGCGGATTCAACTCTGTATTCATGATGCTTGACTCAGGTGCTCGGGGATCAAAAAATCAGATCAAGCAGCTATGCGGATTGAGAGGATTGATGGCTAAACCAAGAAAATCAGGGGATACAGGAAGAGCGGTTATTGAAAATCCTATTCTTTCAAACTTCCTTGATGGACTTAGTGTACAGGAATATTTTATCTCAACACACGGTGCGCGAAAAGGTCTTGCGGATACTGCCCTTAAGACAGCTGATGCAGGTTACCTTACACGTCGTCTTGTGGATGTAGCACAGGATGTGGTGGTGATGGAAAATGATTGCGAGACATTGCGCGGCATTGAAACATCAGCATTGAAGGATAATGAAAAAGTCATTGAAAGTCTTGCTTCCAGAACACAAGGAAGATATTCTCTTTATGATATCATTCATCCGGTTACAGACGAACTGATTGTAGCATCGGGTGAATATATCACTGATTCAATAGCAGAGCGAATTGAAGATATCGGAATTGAGAAAGTGACCATTCGTTCAGTACTGACTTGTGAAGCTAAGAGAGGAACTTGTGCTAAATGTTACGGAAAGAACCTGGCTACTGGTCGAATAGCTGAAATGGGTGATGCTGTCGGTATCATTTCTGCTCAGAGTATTGGTGAGCCTGGAACACAGCTTACTCTTCGTACATTCCACGTTGGGGGTATTGCATCACTCTCGAAAAAAGAATCTGAGCTAATTGCAAAATTTGACGGAACGATTGAGTTTGAAGAGGTCCGTACAGTGAAGTTTGAAGATGAAGACGGTACAAAGCAGGAAGTGGTCATCTCAAGGTCAGGTGAAATAAAAATCACAGATCCTGTGAATAACAGAGTCTACACCACGCATCACATTCCTTACGGTGCAAAGATTATGGTGAAAGACAAACAAAAGATTCACCGCGGAGATATGATTTGCCATTGGGATATTTTCAATGCAGTGATCATATCTGAATTCTCAGGTATTGTGAAATATGATTCTATCGAAGAAGGTGTTACATTCAGAACTGAGCGAGATGACCAGACAGGATATGAAGAGAAAGTAGTTATCGAATCAAAGAACAAGAAGAAAATACCTGGGCTCAGCATCATTTCAAAAGATGGTGAAGAACTTCGTAATTATTCTCTTCCTGTGGGTTCTTACATTAATGTATCTGATGGTGATGAAATCACTGCGGGTAGAATCATTGTAAAAATACCACGTAAGACAAGTCAGATCCAGGACATCACGGGAGGTCTTCCACGGGTAACCGAGTTATTCGAAGCTCGTAATCCGTCGAATCCTGCTGTTGTGTCAGAGGTAGATGGTGTTGTCAAATTCGGAAGCATCAAACGAGGTAACCGTGAGGTTTATGTAGTAGATGAAAAGACTGACCAAAGTCGTAAATACTTAATTGGACTTTCGAAGCATCTTCTTGTACAGGAAGGTGACTTTGTTCGAGCAGGTATGGCATTATCTGATGGTGCGATTGCACCTGGAGATATTTTGTCCATCAAAGGTCCGTTTGCAGTTCAGTCTTATCTTGTAAATGGTATCCAGGAGGTTTATCGTTCACAGGGTATTGCGATCAATGATAAGCACATTGAAGTTATCGTACGTCAGATGATGCGTCGAGTGTTGATCATGGATCCGGGAGATACAAGTTTCCTTCAGGGAGAATCTGCTGATCGTCATGATTTCTTCGAAGAGAATGACAATATCTATGATCGTAAAGTGATCACTGAACCGGGAGATTCTAAGAAGTATAATGCCGGTGGGGTTGTATCCTTAAGACAGATCCGTGAAGAGAATTCATACCTGAAGAGGAATGATCAGAAACCACTTGAATTCAGAGATGCTGTAGCAGCAACTTCAAGTCCGATGTTACAGGGTATCACTCGTTCATCATTAGGTACGAAGAGTTGGATATCTGCAGCTTCCTTCCAGGAAACTACGAAGGTGTTGAGCACAGCAGCTATAGGAGCTAAACGTGATGATCTGCAGGGTTTGAAAGAGAATGTAATCGTAGGAAAGAGAATTCCTGCAGGAACAGGTGCTTTCAAATTTGAACATGTACTGGTGAAAGCAAAAGGTGGTGAAGAATATATCGAACATATGTTCGATGAGGAAGATGAATTTAAAACTGGAAGATAAAAGTGTAAGAAGGTAAGAGAGTAAGACTTTCTGAATTCGAACAGTCACTCTTTATTTTCGATAATGAATATTAGCCTGACAGAGAAATTTGTCGGGCTTTTTTTATTTACGATTTACGGATAAATAACGAATAACGAATAACGAATAACGAATAACGAATAACGAATAACGATTTGCGAAATTCCACTATTCAACATCTAAAAAACTC
>JBATMM010000420.1:0-3009 GCA_049289835.1 Saprospiraceae bacterium
ATCATGAAGCCAACCGCGGCCCCTGGCTCCAGCAACGAAAACATGGCATCGTCGTTCGTGAAGTTTTACTTGATGAAGATGGAAGCTTAGACTATGCAGACTTTGAGAAAAAGATAAACGAGAAAACACGCGTCATCGCCATGGGACTGGCTTCAAATATTTTTGGTACAGTCAATGAAATTGAACGTGTCCGTCAAATGGCCTATGAGGCAGGAGCTTTGCTTGTAGTCGATGCAGTTCATTTTGCTCCACATCTTTTGACAGATGTCAGGATGATTGATTGTGATTTTCTTTTATGCTCAGCCTATAAATTCTATGGACCTCATGTAGGCATTCTTTATTCACGTCATGGTGCTCTGGATAGACTCGATACTGACCGTCTCCGTACACAAGAGCAACATGCACCTTATCGGATAGAGAGAGGCACACTCAATCACGCAGCATTAGCAGGTGTATCAGCCGCAGTGTCCTTCATTGAATCAATCGGCAAAGGAACCAATCAACGTGACCGTATAATCAACGCAATGAATATCATCCAAACACATGAGAGGGGTCTTGCTCAGCAACTTTATCTGGGCTTACGCGATATCGATGGTATTGATATATATGGGCCACCCTTAAAAGAAACGCAACGCGCTCCGACTTTGGCATTCACAGTTGAGAATTATACTCCTGAACAAATGTGCAAACTTTTAGCAGAAAAAAGTATTTGCGCCTGGGATGGACATTTCTATGCATTGCGGGCGGTTGAAGTGATGGGACTTCTTAGTCAGAGCGGAGTGACACGGATGGGTATCAGTCTGTATAATACTGCGGATGAAATGGAGTATGTGACCTCCACTTTAAAGAAAATTCTAAATCAATAATTTATTCTCAACAATCGAAATCAGGGACTTAAAGAATATTTGATTTTATTAAAAATAAGTCCCAAAAATATTTTGAATTGTTTTGTGATTCCCTTATTTTTAATTCCATATTTCTTCACCGGGAATCCATTGAAAACATTATGCCCTATTTAAAGGTATATATTCATTTTGTGTGGGCCACAAAATACAGAACCCCATATCTGACTACCCAACCACTTCGGGAAAAGGTTTGGCGTCACATCCTCCAGAATGCAACCAATAAAGGGATTTTTATTGATTTTATAAATGGGTATAGTGATCATTGTCATTGCCTCATCTCATTGAACTCAAATCAAACCATAGAAAAAAGCATCCAACTCATTAAAGGAGAATCAGCACGCTGGGTCAATAAGAGCAATCTTTTATGTGGTACCGAATATTCACATTTTGAATGGCAAGATGAATATTATGGTGTTTCCGTTTCTCCGAAAGCAATAGACACCGTCAGAGAATATATTAAGAATCAGGAAGAACATCATAAGATAAAATCATTCAACGAAGAGTACAATGAATTTATGAACGAGCATGGCTTTCAGGAATTCAAATAATCCCCCACCACTTAAAAGTGGTGGCAACTCAATCTCTTCCAATTCATAAATTTTTGATTTTCCACCAGTTTTAACGAGTGGACTTTGGAACTCATTCGCCTACACTCATTACTTTTTTGAAACTACTCATCTCAGTCATTAAATTCCCGCTACATTTTCCCCACCACTTAAAAGCGGTGGCAACTCAATCGCTTCCATTCCATGCACTTTTGAATTACCACTAGCTTTAGCTAGTGGTTTTGAATTCCCACTAGTTTCAACTAGTGGCGTGAAACAATTCATCTTAATTTTCCCCACCACTTAAAAGTGGTGGCAACTCAATCGCTTCCATTCCATGCACTTTTGAATTACCACTAGATTTAGCTAGTGGTCCAGAGCACTTAAAAGTGATGTTAGCTCAATCACTTTCACTCCATTCTTTTTTGAATTACCACTAGCTTTAGCTAGTGGTTTTGAATTCCCACTAGTTTCAACTAGAGGCATGAAACAATTCATCTAAGTTTTTGAATTCCCACTAGTTTCAACTAGTGGACCAATGCACCTTCTATCGCCTTTTGTATCACACCGGGATCATCATCACCCTTCACAAACGTACTCCCTGTCATCAGCTCATAGAGATGTATATATCGGTTACTCACCGTCTCCACAAATTCATCATCCATCACCGGCATCTGTTGTCCTTCCAGTCCTTGAAATCCTTTTGACATCAGCCACTCTCTTACAAATTCTTTAGACAATTGCTCCTGAGGCAATCCTTTCTCCTGATTTGATTCATATTTATCGGCATACCAGTATCTTGAACTATCCGGTGTATGTATTTCGTCAATGATATAAAGCTGATCCCTGTACCATCCAAACTCATACTTCGTATCTACAAGAATAAGCCCTTGCTTCGCAGCCATCTCAGTTCCCCGTTTGAAAAGCGCCCTGGTTATTTTGACCATTTCATTATATACATTGCGCGGAAGAATTCCTTGCGCCATAATATCATGACCTGAAATATCAACATCGTGTCCACTTTCTGCTTTCGTCGCCGGCGTGATGATCGGTTGAGGAAATGCATCATTATCCTTCATGCCTTCAGGCATTTCTTCTCCACAAAGGTTCCTACGCCCGGCGTGATATTGACGCAATGCATGTCCCGCCAGGTAACCTCTTATCACCATCTCTATCCGAATAGGTTCACACAACACCCCAATTGTAACATTCGGGTGAGGCATCGCTTGTTTCCAATTTGGTACAATGTCTTTAGTGGCATCAAGAAAAAAACCTGCTAATTGATTCAGCACCTGTCCCTTATAGGGAATCGGCCTGGGCAGTATATAGTCGAAAGCTGAAATCCTGTCTGTAGCAATGGCCACCATGAGGTCATCAACATAATAAACGTCTCTTACTTTCCCCTTGTAAAAACCTGATTGTCCGGGAAGTGAAAAATGTGTTTCAGAGATTGGCATAACTTTTGGACAATTAATTTGTTAGTTGTTAAGAAAGACGCAAATTTCATTCAGCGACTTGACATTATGAAGTAAACTACCATATATTTGTTTTCAATGATG
>JBATMM010000421.1:0-1697 GCA_049289835.1 Saprospiraceae bacterium
AATATTGAGCGTCGCGGAATAACCAGGATCATTGCCAACGTGAAATACATACTTACCATATTTCTCTGATGGCACTACCCACCATCCTAAACCCATGGTCGTATTATATGGCGGTATTTCCTTTTTAGTTGTCCACATATCCACCAGCGTGTTTCTCTTCAGTACAGCATTTTTAGTTTTTGTCGAATTGTATATCGAGAGGTTGTGCAACATCCATCTGCATAAATCATAGGAGCAGGAATTCAGGTTGCCACAGGGTTTGTCCTGGGGTATATCAGGATAATAGTTGGACTTCTTGATTTTTCCCGTTAGCCAGTTCCTTGTCATTTGTCTGTGAATAACCGGACAATGCATAACTAAAAAATAATATGATCAGCATTTTCAGTTGGCTCATGGCTATCATCATTCCCTGATGTTTATAATTATTTACCTGTCTATGCCCCGGTCAATTGCATATAAATCAAAATACCGGCTGCAACTGTCATAATGAGAAAAGCTGCAAGGCCCAGAATATTTGTTACCCTGCCATTTACATTTGTACCCATTATTTTTTTATTGTTGGAAATGTGGAGGATGATCGCAATGAGCACCGGAGCGGTGAGTCCATAAAGTACAGCTGTATAAATCAATGCTTTGATCGGTGATATTCCAATATAATTAAGTGAGAGGCCGAGAATAAGGGATATGGTAATGATGACATAAAATCCTTTTGCTTCATGAAATTTTTTATCAAGGCCCTGCTCCCATCCAAAAGTCTCAGTGATGATATATGAAATCGAACCACTCAATACAGGAATCGCGATCAGCCCTGTTCCGATCACTCCGATAGCAAAAAGAAGATAGGCCATGTTACCGGCCAAGGGTTTCAATGCCATCGCCGCTTGTTCGACAGTATCAATCTGATGTATGCCGCCTTTGAACAAAACTGTTCCAGTCGTCAGAATAATAAAATACATCACCAGACCCGAAAAAGTCATTCCAAAATCCACATCCTGATCGATCTCACGAATGATCTGTTTGTTGACGATCAGATGTTTCTTCTTATGCTTCATTTCTTCCACTTCTACTGATGCCTGCCAGAAAAAAAGATAAGGCGAAATCGTCGTACCCAGAATGCCCACAAGAATGGCGATAAATGCTTTGTCAAATTTGATTGTAGGAATAAATGTTGATTTCAGGATTTCAATAAAATCCTGCTTATACAAAAATGGAACAATAAAATAAACGAGCATCACAATGCATATGTACTTGAGGGTGGAGGCAATCTTCTGATATGGTAAATAAATAATCAACCCTAAAAGCAGAATCGTAAAAAGCACGCTAAAATAATTGGCCGCGATAGCCGGGAACAAGAGATTTCCTACTGCTCCCATGCCTGCAATGTCGGCGCCTATATTCATCACAATGGCCGGAAAACTAAATACCAACATGAGATACAATACAGGTCTTGGATAGTGTTTCTTAAGTGTTCCTGTCAAACCCTGTGAAGTAACCACACCTATGCGCGCACACATCTGCTGTATAGCCGCCATCAGCGGAAATGCGATTATCGATGTCCACAACGTTGACAGTCCATATGCTGCCCCTGCCTGCGAATAGGTGGCTATACCGGAAGGGTCATCGTCACTTGCACCTGTCACTAAGCCGGGGCCAATCAGTTTCCAAAATCTGACGAGCTTATTTGATGAGCTTTTCTT
>JBATMM010000422.1:0-7089 GCA_049289835.1 Saprospiraceae bacterium
TTCACGATTCCCCTCCATCATTCCTACTTCTCCATTCCCCATTCAAAAAAAAACCACCCCATCCCAGCAAAGGAAATCTCGAATAAAGAATAAAGAATTTTGAGCCAGGAAGGAAAAGTGGGAATAAGGAATAGAGAATGATAATCAAACCTTAAACTTCATATTTCCTCATTTTTAATTTTACCTCTTCATTCCTAATTCAAAATTCTCTATTCACGATTCCCTTCCATCATTCCTACTTCTCCATTCCCCATTCAAAAAAAAACCACCCCATCCCTTAGAATGAAGTGGCCTTCAGATTGGTTTTAACAGTCGCAATGGCGATGCTGTAGTGAGTGCAAATTGTATACCAAAAAAGTTTTCCTTTAAATCTCCTGAAAAGGGGACTGGATATCCTTCGTTGATGAAAATAATGCATCTTTGTCACCCCCATGGTACCGGATACTGAAAAATATGACTTGCGAGGCGCCTCTTCCTCAAAAACGGAAGTTCATCAGGCGATCAGAAATCTCGACAAAGGATTGTATCCTAATGCTTTCTGTAAAATTTTGCCTGATGTCGCAGGCAGTAATCCTGATTTCTGCAACATCATGCATGCAGATACAGCCGGGACAAAACCAAGCTTAGCATATCTCTATTGGAAAGAAACAGGTGATTTATCTGTCTGGCGAGGTATCGCGCAGGATGCCTTAGTCATGAACCTCGATGATATGGCATGTGTGGGATGTCTTGACGATATCCTTATTTCTTCGACGATCGGTCGCAACAAACATCTGATACCCGGAGAAATCATTGAGGAAATCGTAGAAGGGACTATCGCCTTTATTGATAAAATGGGCGAAAGAGGTATTTCGATCAAACATGCCGGTGGAGAAACAGCAGACACGGGTGACATCGTCAGAACGATTGATGTTGGTATTACAGCGTTTGGCCGTATGCACCGGAAAGACCTTATCATCAATCAGATCAAACCTGGTGCAGTCGTCATCGGACTGGCTTCTGATGGACAGGCTAATTACGAAGAAGAATATAACAGCGGTATCGGTAGTAATGGACTTACATCCGCAAGACATGATATGTTGTACAAAGCCTATGCTGCTAAATATCCTGAAAGCTTTAGTCCTGAAACTGATCCATCCCTGGTTTACAATGGCCCATGGAAATTAACGGATACAGTGGATATCGATGGTAAACAAATCACGATTGGAAAATTATTGTTATCCCCCACCAGAACTTACCTTCCTATCCTCATGCCGATCATTCGTGAATATCGACAAGGCTTACAAGGCATTATTCATTGTACAGGAGGAGCGTATAGTAAAGTTTTGAAATTTCTTTCTCCGAATGTGGCTGTTCATATTGATTCTGTTCCACCGACACCGGTTCTTTTTGAAATGATCAGAAAATCTTCCGGTACATCTCTCGCAGAAATGTACAAGGTGTTCAATATGGGAATACGCATGTTGCTCTTTGTCGATCAGAAATCTGCCAATACCATTCTCGATCTCGCTTCCGCATTTCGTGTTAAAGCTTATATCATGGGTCAGGTAAAAAGATCGCCGGATGAAACAAAAGTTGTGATTCAGACTGGTGATGAAGCCGAACCTATAGTTGAATACAAGTAGTAAAATCAATAGGCAATGCTTCGACTTCCGGCCCGCATCCATGTGCTACAACTCAGCAACCGTAAGCAATAGACAATTGGCAAAAAGCAAATTAAAATCGACATTTCACGCCTAACGCTTCACGAAGAAATACTTACTGATTACTGATTACTGATTACTTCTTACTGAATACTGAATACTGATCACTGACTAACCATCAGTCTTTCTACCAGTGTTCCATCCGCAGCATGCAGCATCACAAAATAAATACCTGGAACTAAATCCGCAGTATTAATAGTTTGCTGCGATATACCTGATGGAATAGATATCGATTGAGTAGATAATATCTGACCCGAAGAATTCGAAATTTTCATTTCGGCATCAAATGTTTTTAAAGATGTAATAGTCAGTATTGATTCCTGATGAGCCGATACAGGATTTGGACTGATCGAATAGGCATTGATTTCTTTGATCTCATTGACACCTACGCCACTTCCCACTTTAAAGTTTTGAGTTGCACTGTACATAGCGGCTGTTTGTGTTTCATTATATGGCCAGACTTTCCAGTAAAACGTATTCCCTACAGGAAGATCTACGTCAATAGTCACTGTTGAAGAAGTAGAAAAATATTTATGCAGATTAATTGTAAATGAATTGTTCTGGGCTATTAAGATCATGTACCTATTAGCTCCCGGAGTATCTTCCCAATCCAATACAATACTGGAAGGACCCGGGGTGAATTCTCCGTTGATCGGACTGTTATAAACGACGGGACCAGTGACAGGCGTGGTGCTGGGAACGAAGGGAGTACGGATATAGGATCTTTGAGCAGAAAAGAAACTGGCGTTGATCAGGGTCTTTTGGTTTGCTGTAAAAACATATGTTCCGCAATCAGTATAATAGCTCATGTAATTATTCGTAATAGGTGTGATGAGCTGGTTATTCTTATCCTTGATCTTTGTGTTTGCAGCACAATTGGATTGATACAATAACCCTAAATTATAATCAGGAGGCGTGTCACATATATGGTCGCCGGCTGAATTGCAATTAGATCCGTCTTGCAGTTCAATCAGCGCGGATCCACTACCATTATCACAAGGAATTGTAAAATCAACATTCACAGGATTCGTATATTCTGTATCCGTATAAGGATGACAATCCCAACCTGAGAAGGGATGAGGCAGACTGAAAAAATGACCAAACTCGTGAGCGACAGTGGATGATACAAAGCTGATCTGATCTTTCCTGGACACTACCCAATCCTCATTTGGCTCATAATAAGCCAAAACAACGCCCGGTGTTTGATTTCCGCTTTCAGCCTGATTAGTAATGAACAGATTCAGTGAATTATTATCTCTTCTCAATCTCATTTGAGTGACCGCAGCAGGAGAAGCCGGTGTATTATAAACTGCATCATTATCAAAGTAATTGAAGTGATCAATGTAAAAAATTGCTTGCTGGTCACCATACTGGGTATTAAGATTAGCGACCTGTTTCAACACTTCTTCTTCCTTAACTCTACCAGAGCCTGCACTACTGGCTACGAGGTGAAAAGTGACAGGAATATATTTCTGGGCATTTCGCTGGTTAGATGAAAGATTTTTTTTTAATTCATCGACCCTGTCCACAAGTGGTTGTTGAGGAGTTCCACAATATTGGGCTGAAACCAGAGTAGTAAGCAGGAATCCGGAAAAGGCTAAAAGCAATCTTAACATAACTATTATTCTTTATGGATGCAAAGATACTCAATGAATCGGGCAGGATTAAAATTTGGTGCTGATTTCTTTTTAGTTTTGCCGACATATTAATCGATTTCCTGATCAATAATCTGCTATCATGTCAAAAGTTACTGTTGTCGGCTCCGGAAATGTCGGTGCCACTGTGGCTAATGTATTAGCCCACCAAAACATTGTAAATGAAATAGTTCTGCTGGACCTCATGGCTGATATGGCCAAAGGAAAGGCACTGGATACCTGGCAACAGGCTCCTGTTGATGATTATTCCACCAGGCTGACCGGAACGGGTGATTATGCACTTACCGCAGGTTCTGATATCGCTGTGATCACTGCTGGCGTCCCCAGGAAACCGGGGATGAGCAGGGATGACCTGATCTCCACTAATGCGAAGATTGTCTCAGCAGTGACTAAATCAATACTGACTCATAGCCCGAATGCCATATTGATAGTTGTGTCGAATCCACTGGATGTAATGACTTACGCTGCTCACGTCGTGTCTGGCCATCCAACAAACAAAGTGATCGGAATGGCTGGCGTATTGGATACGGCACGCTACCGCGCTTTTTTAGCCGAAGCCCTTGATGTTTCACCTCGTGATATTCAGGCGATGCTTCTGGGGGGACATGGAGATACTATGGTTCCATTACCACGCTACACTACAGTCTCTGGCATACCGGTCACAGAATTGATCGATGAGGCGGCTTTAGAAGCGATCGTAGACAGGACCAAGAAAGGGGGAGGAGAACTTGTCCAATTGATGGGAACATCTGCATGGTACGCTCCTGGCGCGGCTGCTGCTCAGATGGTCTCTACTATCTTACGTGATGAGAAAAGAATACTGCCTTGTTGTGTTAAACTCGAAGGTCAGTATGGCCTGAAGGATGTCTACCTGGGCGTTCCGGTTAAATTAGGTAAAAACGGAATTGAATCTATCATCGAATTGGCTCTGACAAAAGAGGAAATGGCACTTTTACATGAATCCTCCGGACATGTAAAAGAAGTAATGGCAGCCTATGATAAAATGGGTCTTTCCTGATAATCGAATCTATTGGACAATCTTACCTTTCTTCAAAATGTTAAAACTCAAAAGGGTGATTCTATCTGGGATCTCTCTTTTACTCGTCCTGTATTGGTGGTCTTATTAAGACATTTTGGATGTGTATTTTGCAAAGAAGCACTGGCTGAGCTCGGCAAGATTCAAGACATCATACGCAAACAAAATACGCACTTGGTTTTAGTACATCTCTCGGATAGCCAAACCGCTGAATCCATTTTTAAAAGTTATGGCCTTGACAATGTTGACTATGTTTCAGATCCGGATGCAACTGTCTATCAGGAATTTGGTTTATTGAAAGCAAGGTTACAGCAAATGATTGGTCTGAAGGTTTGGCTACGTACTTTTCAACAGGGCGTCATCAAGGGATACGGTATAAACAACCCGACTGACGGGGATGTATTTCAGATGCCAGGCGTTTATCTGATCTGGAAAGGTCATGTAAAAGATGAATTTATACATGGCACTATAGCAGATAAACCAGACTACTTAAAAATGTCAAAATGTGAGGATTGCACCCCTTGATTTAATAAAAGCTAATATTTTTCGAAAATCAGTTTGAACATCCAGTGAATTTGATAACATGGCTATCGACAACAACAAAATAGTTTCCGCTTTAAGTACGGTCAAGGATCCCATCACCGGCCAGGATATCATCAGCAGACGAATGATCTCTGATCTGAAGATTCATGACAACCAGATTCAGTTTCATCTTGCGACTGCCGAATTACCTGAAGCACAAAAATCAAGTTTGAATTTTGCATGCATTGAAGCGATCCAGATGATATATCCGGATGCTGATGTTCATATCCATATGCAACGCGGTGAAAAAGTATCTGCAAAACAGGGCCCTTTACCACATGTAAAAAATATCATCGCCGTAGCATCCGGTAAAGGAGGTGTAGGAAAAAGTACGATCTCCGTAAATCTTGCTTTAGGCCTTCAACAATTAGGCTATAAAACCGGCCTGCTTGATGCTGACTTGTATGGGCCATCAGCTCCAACGATGCTGGGACTCCAGGGTGAAAAACCAAAAATCCAGGTCGTGCATGGTGAACATAAAATCGTTCCACTGGAAGCATTTGGGATGCCCGTCATGTCGATAGGATTTGTAGTCGAACCTGAACAAGCAGTGATACTACGTGGACCCAGACTTGCAGGTATCATCAAGCAATTTATCGGTGATACATTATGGCCTGCACTTGATTATCTCATCATTGATCTTCCTCCGGGTACCGGCGACATTCAGTTGACACTTGTTCAGACAGTACCTCTTACAGGAGCCATCATCGTGACTACTCCACAAGAACTTTCAGTAGTCGATGCTTTGAAAGCAATGAACATGTTTCTTCTTGAATCCCTCAATGTTCCTATTCTTGGTGTTGTTGAAAACATGTCATGGTTTACTCCTGCTGAATTACCTGATAACAAGTACCTGATATTTGGAAGTGGTGGCGGAGAAAAATTAGCTGCACTCGGTCATACAAAATTATTAGCTCAGATCCCACTTGTCCAGTCCGTTCGTGAATATGGTGACACAGGCAAACCGGCAGTACTTCAGACAGAGTCTGCTGACTTACAAGAGCGATTCCTGAATCTGGCTAAAGCTCTCCACGAACAAACGACTTTGAGAAATGAACAGATAGCACCTACTAAGATGGTGGAGATGAAAGCTTGAGTTGTAAAAAGAAAGGGTACTTTTACAAAATAATGTCTGATCAGGAAAAAACTTATTTACTTCATCAAATTGAACTTGCATTAGATGATGTGCGGCCACATCTTGCAGTAGATGGAGGAGATGTAGCAGTGGTAGAACTGACAGAAGAGATGACATTGAAAGTACGGTGGATGGGAGCGTGCGAATCATGTGCCATGTCAGCCATGACGATGAGAGCAGGCGTCGAACAAATCGTAAAATCAAGATTACCACAAATCCATTCTGTGATCGCCATCAATAGCCTTCAATCCTGAAATGTTGAAGACCAGAGAATACCTCTCTCAGTTCATTCACGAACGAAAGACGGTGCTGACAATTGGATTAGACACTGATTCTTTAAAAATTCCTTCAATTCTCAATGGTGATGTTCTCGCCTTCAATAAAGAAATCATCGCTGCGACACATGATCTCTGTGTTTCCTACAAATTGAATTTTGCATTTTATGAATCACTCGGTGCCTTAGGATGGGATATTCTTGAAAAAACAATTCAGTTGATTCCTTCCACACACCTGATCATAGCGGATGCAAAAAGAGGTGATATCGGAAACACATCCGAAATGTATGCACGTGCGGTTTTTGATTTATTAGGTTGTGATGCGATCACGGTGAGCCCGTATATGGGAAGTGACAGTGTAAAACCTTTTTTCAAAGATGGAAAGTGGGTCATCATCCTCGCCCTGACATCAAATGAAGGCAGTGTTGATTTCCAGCAGCAAGAATTGAAGAGTGGTATAAAGTTACATCAGCAGGTGATGGAAACTTCATCTACATGGGGGAGTGCAGATAATACAATGTATGTTCTTGGGGCAACACATCCTTCAGAAATAAAATCGATCAGGGATAAATATCCCGAACATTTCTTTCTTGTTCCCGGAGTTGGTGCACAAGGTGGGGATCTTGATGCGATATGCCAGGCAGGCTTGAATCATCAGGGTGGATTATTGATCAATGCCTCCAGAAGTATTTTGTATGCAGGA
>JBATMM010000423.1:0-6197 GCA_049289835.1 Saprospiraceae bacterium
CATCGATCAGGATGCGTATAACTACCTCGCGTGGTTCAACCTGGGACATGCCTATAGTTGTGAAGGCGATTACAAAAACGCCATTCGATCGCTTGAATACAGCTACATCGTCAATCCTGCATTCAAAACAGGATATCTCGATTGTGCGGAAGTGTGCATTCAGACGAAAGACTATAAAAAAGCTCTCGGTATCTACCAGGAATTGATCCAGCGTTTTGGCCACAACCAGGAATACCTGGTCCCTGCGGCTGAATGCATGCTCAACTTGCGCAAATATGCAGTGGCTAAGGATTACCTGATAGAAGCATTGAAGATTGATCAGTACATTGATGATGTGTATTATCTGCTGGGTATATGTTATGCTCGTGAGGGTAATTACACCAATGCGATCAGTTCATTGATCAAAGCAATTCGTCTTGATGATCGTCGTGAGGAATATTATGCTGAGCTGGCATATTGCTATGAAAAAACTAAACAGTACGGCAAAGCTGATTTCTATCATACCAAATCCACAGAAGCAGGTCCTGAAGAAGAACAATACTGGCTGGCGCACGTCAAATTCCTGATGCGTCGCAATAAGCTGGAGAAAGCGCTTGATGTGCTGGAGGAAGCGGATGAATACACAGTCGGCCCACGTCTTTCGTATTGCAAAGCAGCTTGTCTGTATCGCTTAGGAAAGAAGAAGGAAACCATGGAATGCCTTGATGAATTGCTGCCTGAAGATTTTGATTCGCATAAGATCTTTTTCAAGATGGCACCCAAGAGTAAGACCGAACGCGAGATCCAATCGATGATCCGGTATTACACGATGGAAAGTTAACAGAAGAACTACATAAATTCTATGATCCCGCTGTCTGAAAAGGTTGCGGGATTTTTTTTGGCACTACCTCGAATTGGATCTAGTAATACTTTCAAATCTTCATGACTTTGAAATTGTACAATTTACCATCATGATCTCGGATCAGGCTTAAATACACATCGGGAGGGAATGATGGTTAAATATTCTTTTTTTGACTTGGAAGATTACATATACTAAACACAGAATTTGTTATCTGATTTCACGAACATTTTTTTTCGGATTAAAGGTGTTTGGTAGAGAAATCCCAACTCTGGCTGTCCAAATCCAGTCTTTCACAATAAGATTTTCAGTTTTTAATACCGGCGTTATACTTCGGTTGAATCCAAATTCAAGTGAGGTCGTTCGGTCGAAAATAAAAGAAAAGGAAATCAACCAGCTTAAGTTATTCTTTTTCCACAAATTCTGATAAGCATTGTGAGGATAATAGCTGTTATATGGATCGACATCCGATTCAATTGTATAATCAATTAAAGAATTATATTCACTCCCAGCATTTAAAGACAAACCAAAATCATCACCATTCAATATATAAAATTTATAGAATAAGTCAACACTATAGTAATCAAATCTGTTTTTGAAAGTTAAATCATAAATAGGGGACGGTGTACCACCTAAAGTTGTGTATTGGCGAAATTCTTGAAATCCTTTTTGTTGATACTGAAAGCTCAATTGAACTGCATTTTTATTACCAATTTTTTTTGATACGAAAGCACCGAAGCCGAAAGTGCCCAAATCATTCCATTGAAATAACCCATCTTCTGGGTGGGTTGGATCAAAGTTGGTTTGAGAGCTTTTATTATAAAGAAAAGTCAATCCATAATCAAGCTTCTGAGAAGTGGCTATGAATGAATATGAGCAAAAAAAGGCTAGAGTTAAAAAATAAATTTTGAACTTCATATAGTCCAGAGAGATGAGAAAGTATAATGAGGATATATTAAAAGTAAAAAAAATATTGGTGACACCTAATATTTTAACACTTTACAAAGAATGTCCAAATGGGTTCAGATAGACATTTTGGTTTATAGTTCAAAAGCAAAACAACGATGAGGGACGTGTTGTGATTTTATTTCACACAGAGAACACAGAGATCACGGAGTAAGCTCACACTAAAAACTGATTACTGATTACTGCTTACTGTTTACTCTTTATTTAGCGCTTCCAATCACAGCAGGATTCAACTCCTTAAACGCATTCAATCCACAATTCAAAAAGGCTTCATACCCTTCCACATCAGGATTATATCCACGTGGTGCAGTAAGCACTTTTTCATCAGGACTGATCAATACATACAGTGGTTGTGAATTCTGCTTGAAATTGGCGATCTGGAAATCGGCCCAGATATCTCCGACCTTCTTCATTTTTTTATTGTCCTGAAGAGGAGAGATGAGATAAGGCGTATCCAGTGCCATTTTATCATCGACATACAATGACACCAATACGAAATCATCATTGATTTTATTCCGGATATTATCCTTCACCCAGATATGTTCTTCTGTTTTTCTGCAATTAACACAACCGTAGCCTGTGAAGTCAAGTAGAATCGGTTTGTTTTTTTGTTTAGCATATGCGAGACCTTCGTAATAATCATGAAAGCAATCAAAATTATTAGCACACTTGGTCAGCGAAGCATAGCGCGTTTCTCCTTCATCATTTACTTTTCCTTCAGGTCTGAAGAAATTGTAATGTGCCGGAGGAGCGAGTCCACTCATTAAGCTGAGTGCATTGTATGTTCCTGTTGTTTTACTCCCCAATAAACCTGTGGCCAGATAAATACCAAGTATGGCAAAGCCCAACCCAAATAATGCAAACGATGCATTTAATTTTCTCTTTGGATTATCATGAGGAAAGCGAATCCAGCCAAACATATACGCTGCCATGCCCAATGCACAGATCACCCAAATGCTTATGAAAAGTTCGTATCGTAGGAAACCCCAATGTGCAGTCATGTCCGCCACGGATAAAAATTTAAATGCTAATGCAAGTTCGGCAAAACCCAATATCACCTTCACACTATTCATCCATCCACCTGATCTCGGAAGTGAATTAAGCCACGCGGGAAATGCAGCAAATAAACCGAACGGAATCGCCAATGCAAATGAAAACCCTCCCATCACCACTAATGGCCCAAGGAAACCTGAGGATGCAGCAGATACAAGTGCGGACCCAATCAATGGTCCCGTACACGAGAAGGAAACAATCGCCAATGTCGCCGCCATAAAAAAGATCCCAATGAATCCTCCTTTGTCCGCCATCTGATCACTCTTGTTGCTCCAGCTACTCGGCAATGTGATTTCATAATAACCGAAAAAAGAAAGTGCGAAAGCAATGAAGATGAGAAAGAAGATCGTATTCGCTATCGGATTTGTAGAAAGTTCATTTAATGCTGCTGCACCAAAAAGAATGGTAATCAACAATCCCAGCACAACATATATGGCAATGATCGAAATCCCATACCAAAGTCCGTTCTCCCATCCCTTACGTTTAGTATCCTTGGTAAAAAAACTAACCGTCAACGGAATCATCGGAAACACGCAAGGTGTAAGCAATGCAATGAAACCATTGATCATGCCGAAGATCAGCATCCACCAGAGATTGGTGCTCTTCTCTTCTTTTTGAGTGCCACAATCGCTCACCGGATTTTCATATGTAGCCTGTAAGGATGGAATGGCGTGATCAACAAATTCTCCATTGACACGTGGGCCAGTTTCAGATTTGTCTTCAGTTACTTGTTTACCGGTAGCAAGATTTATTTTAAATTCAAGAAATTCCGGTGGAAGACATTTTGATTCATCGCATGACATATATTCCAGCGAACCGGAAATAATATTGGCAGCAGATGATTTTATGGTTTGTGCAAGACGGACATCATGCTGGAATTGTACAAGATCCATGTTGAAGTATTCGTCGTGGGCTTGTATTCTTCCGGTGCTTTGTTCAGCAGGCTTTCCTTCTTTGGTATAGGCTGCATTGTCTTCAATGATGAATGATGTGGGTATTGGACCATCCTGCAGATGTTCACCTGTTCCGTAAATGTGCCAGCCATCATCTATCCTGGCTTCTGCAATGACATCATAGATTCCTTCTGATTTCTTTACCGAACTAAACGTCCATTTTACAGGAGCAAGAATGCCCGGAGACGATGCACTTTTTGGAACATTCGCAACAATTACATTTGAAAAGGAAGTTGAAGAAGAAGTAGCTGGAGGATTAGCATCCTCAGTTAACTTTTTTTTTTCAGCAGAAGTACTATTGTCTTCGACAGGTACTTTTTTATCAGCCTGTGTCAAGGATTTTGTATCCGATGTACTTGCATCTTTTGGTTTAGCATCACCACTGGATTTGCCTGTAGCTTTCAAAGAAAAATCTACATCAGTAGGAGGGAGACAGCGTTCATCATTGCAGGTCATGAAAGTGACCACACCAACGATAGGCTTCGATGGATCTATCACTTTTATTTTCTGCTCGATCGTAAAATAGTCCTGGTACTTGGCAACATTCATTTCAAAGACCTTGTCAAAGATCTTGTGCACATTTTCAGACTCTTTATTTTTTCCAATTAATTTGTAATGCGGGCCTTCTTCAAAAAAAACAACAGTGGCTACGGGACCATCTTCACTTTCCAGGTGTTGAGAATAAACCCACCAGCCTTTATCGATCGTAGCCTTAGCGGTGAAGAGATATTCTCCATTACCGGATGGCTGTAAGTCAAATTTCCATTTTACAGGACTATAGATCTGACCTATGGCTACGAAAGAAAGTAGACAAAATATCGAGAGAAGAAGATGACGCATATGGATAAAACTTTTCCTAAAGAGTACAAAAATAGGCTAAAGACCTATACCTGTCTTGGGTTTAATATATCCTTAACGGGAATACCTAAAATGGAGGCAAAAGTCACTGGAATTTAACAACTAAACGCCTACAAGAGGAGTCACAGCACTGTAAATGGATTGAAAAAGGGCTAATCCATCCGTATTTCCTAGGATAGTCTCAGAAGCGCGTTCAGGGTGAGGCATCATACCAAAGACATTCCGGCCATCATTGCAGATACCAGCTATATCATCAGTTGAGCCATTTTCGCTGAATAATTGACCTTCTGCATCTGTATATCTAAATAAGATCTGGTCCTTTTCTTTGAGCCTTTTCAGGCTATCGGCATCTGTCACATATCTGCCTTCAGCATGTGCAATAGGCATTTTCAAAATTTGACCTTTTTGGCACAAATGAGTGATCATTGAATCAGTGGTCTCCACCCGCATATAGATATTCTTCGAAATAAATTTCTGAAGATGATTCCTCACCAATGCCCCCGGAAGAAGCCCTGCTTCACATAAGATCTGAAATCCATTGCAAATCCCCCATACTTTTCCACCTTCATTGGCAAATGAAATGACCGACTGCATGATCGGTGAATACCTCGCAATAGCACCTGCTCTTAAATAATCTCCATAAGAAAACCCACCAGGCAACACAATGCAGTCCTCTGTCGTAAATCCATCAAGACCAGTGTCTTTATGCCACAATTTCTGAACTTGTGCCCCAAGGACCGTGCCCAGGACATGCATCATATCATCATCGCAATTGGAACCGGGAAATACGACTACACCAAATTTCATCTTATTAGGAAATTATTTACAGTGCAAAAATATGAAATTCGAAGGGACAGGTCATCATCATAGTGAGAATAACCAGAATGTCGTAATTCATTTTAATTTTCGAAATAAATCAATACATATGAAAACCATCTTCTTATCCCTCATCTGCATCTTACTCCTGGCCGCTTGTGATAAGAGCTCACCTCTGTCCAATCGCGAAATGGGCATGGATACTAAAGCAGTAACTCCCGCAACAGAAGAAAGCCAACCAGGAGGTAGTGCACAGTCTTCGGAAGGAACATTCGATAAGCTCGAAATCAGGGATCCAAAAATCATTCGCAATGGCACCATCAATATTTCAGTAGCCGATGCATTGAAATCAAAAGCTGAAGTGGATGCCATTCTCGCAAAACACAAAGCTTATGCAGGGAATGAGCAACTTGACAATACAGACTACCAGGTTAGTTATCATATTCAGATCCGTGTACCTGCAGATCAACTGGATGGATTGATCGCGGATCTTGAAGCACTCAAAGGAACAGTCACCTTCAAGTCTGTCAATGCACGCGATGTCACAGAAGAATACATTGATCTTGAAACCAGGCTGACCAATAAGAAAGCTTATCTGGATCAATATCGTCAGCTCCTGAAGACAGCAAAAACAATTGAAGATATATTGAGCGTCCGGGAACAAATACGTGTTCTTGAAGAAGAAATCGAAAGCGCCGAAGGACGTCTTAAAT
>JBATMM010000424.1:0-2278 GCA_049289835.1 Saprospiraceae bacterium
ATCGAGAAATCCAGCCCGATATTATACGTTTTTGTTTCTTCCCATTTGATATTCGCATCGTACCCTTCAGCCCTGTATGTCCTGTAAAACCTGTCCCCAAACTGGTATTGGGCACTTTCATTTCCCAACCGATAGCGTGCCAGGTATACATAATAATCTTCATTCAGATTCTCTTGTCCGGTAATACCCCATCCAAGTCTTAGTTTGAGATTATTGAAATTTACATTTTCATTTTCGATCACTTTGATCGCCAGGGCCGCAGCAGGAAATAGTCCCCACCGGTTGTCTGCTGAAAATCTGGATGTACCATCACGACGCAGGGAAAATGTAAATAAGAAACGATCATTAAAACTATAATTAGCCCTGCCAAAAAAGGATACATAATAAATTTCCGAAGGGCTTAGACTGTCCTCAGAAGTTTTAATAGGTGTCCCGGCAATATCAGAGTTGCGAAACTTGCTGTCTCTTTGAAGATGCTGCCATGAATAGCCGGCCATAAAATCAAGGCTGTGTTTATTGATCAATGTTTTATAATTGAGATAAAATTCAAGAAGGGTGTTCTTTTTAATCTCACTATATGTATTGCGTGTTCCGCCACCATTAGTAGCATCAAAAGCAAAAGCTGCATAAGATGGTACATTCACTTCGCCTTCTCCTTTGTGGTAATCATAGGCAAGGTTGAGGTTGGCTCTCAAAGCTGACAGGAAAGGCATCCTGTAATCAATCGTTGCATTCGTAATGTATTGCTGTTCACTTGAATGATCGTCTTTCAATTCAAGCAGGGCAACAGGATTTGTAGGTGAAATAGAATTCGGTGCAAGTCCGCCATTCAGTTCCCAGGTTGTAAATCCTCCGTATGGATTTTCAGAAGATGTATCACGGACTGAATGTGTCGGATCAAAATTCAAAGCATTTCCTATTGCACCATGATCGGCAAATTGATTTTTTGTAAACATGCTTTTAAATCCCAGATTCAATTGCAGTGTATTATCCAAAAAACCGGGGTTTAAATTAAAACCGGCAGAAAACCGTTTAAACTCATCCGTTTTAAGTATCCCATTTTTATCTGAATAGCCAAGTGAAACACGATAAGGAATTTGTGATACAGCGCCTGTTGCATAAAGATTATGATCATGGCCAATAGCGGATTGATATATTTCTTTCTGCCAATCGGTATTGGCAGTACCTAAAAGCGGAGCAATTTTTAATGAATCAACTTTAGGAATTATATGCTCTACTGCGTTCCGGTATTCTGAGGCATTGAGTACATCAATATAATCCGTGACATTCCCTATGGATACATTTCCACTATATCCTATCCTCATTTTGCTTCCAACACTTCCTTTTTTAGTTGTGATAAGGATCACCCCGGCTGATGCCCTATTGCCATAAATAGCTGTGGCCGAGGCATCTTTTAATACAGTGAAAGATTCGATATCATTTGGATTAATGATATTCAGTGGATTGCGGCCGCCGTCAATGCCGCTTCCTTCAATGGGCACTCCATCGATTACAATCAGAGGATCATTTGAGGCAAAAAGTGATGATTCCCCCCTGATACGAATGGAAGCACCTTCCCCTGGGGCACCCCCAGTGGAGATCACCACACCTGCGATCTTACCTGCGAGTAATTCCTGAGCACCGGTAATAGCTCCTTTATTAAAATCCTTGGAAGAGACTGATTGAAGTGAGCCTGTGGCATCCTGTCGTTTGACCGTTCCATACCCGATAAGGACTACCTCCTCGAGGAGTTTCCCTTGTCCAAGGGCCACATTTACTTCATCTGAGTTGGTTAGTTTAACTTCTACGGTTGTGTAACCGGTATAGCTATATGAAATGACATCAAAGCCGGCAGGTACCACAAGTGAGTACGAGCCATCAAAATCCGTTACCGTGCCCACGGTACCGCCTTTGACAACCACATTTGCGCCGATCAGGCCTTCACCATTGCTCGGATCTGTAACCTTACCATGTATAGTCCGCTGACCGGTAAGTGTTAACGAAAAGGCAAACAAAAGCAAGAGAGAAAAAGCCAGCTTTTTAATGAAAAGGAAAAGTCTATCCATGAGTGAGATATTTTGCTGTGAAATTAGCACATTCGTATTTTTTGTATGAATTCTCCGCTGAGAATTCTCATTAATGCGTAAGTTTACAGTAATTCAAAGATACATTCACTTAAAAATTACAAATGATGAAATTACGTCTACTTTTTTCACTTTTCGTTATGTTCACAGTGGTGAATATCAAAGCCCAGATCGTGTCCATCGGGCTGATTGGT
>JBATMM010000425.1:0-2739 GCA_049289835.1 Saprospiraceae bacterium
TTGACAAAAGAAGGCATCGAAACGGTGTATGCGACAAATCATCTGAGCTATGTGCTCATGACACATCTTCTTTATCCTGTATTAAAAAAATCAAAACATGGACGCATCGTCAATGTGGCCAGCAATGCACACTCCTATGGAAAAATAAATATTCCTGATCCGGGCTATTCAAAAAATTATCATGGCCTTCGTTCCAATGGACAATCTAAGCTTGCGAATCTTTATTTCACGTTTGAACTGGATGCACTTAAGCCGGATGCAAATATCAGTGTGTATGCTGCGTCACCCGGATTAGTCAAAACAGACATAGGATTAAAACACACGAATTGGTTGCACACTCTGGCCTGGAAATTCAGACGTCGTAAAGGCCAATCTCCTTCTGAAGGAGCAAGGACTTCCGTTTTTTGTGTTACAGATCCATCTATTGAAAACATCAGTGGAAAATATTGGGAAAGTAATAAAGTAAAAGAGGTATTTCCTTCTGCAAAGGATCCGGTTCTTGGAAAGCAGTTGTGGGATTTGAGTAATGAGATGTGTGGGATAGAGGATTATTTTGGATAAAGGCTGATGAGAAGGCTAAGGCTAAGGAAAAGGATTCGCCTCTCTAGCTTCGCATCGCCGGCGTCACAAAAAAAGGGGTGGTGCGTCTCTGTGTTACAGACATTCCGCTCTTACGGAGCTTTATAATTTCTAAACTACAATTGTATAAGCCCCATACCCCGGGGTTTTCGAAACGAAAACAAAATCCACACGAAGTGGGATGAGTTGAGTGTAGAAACACAGGGGAGAATTTTCATTCGCTTCGAATTTATTCGGTGAAAGAAAAGAAGGGGCAGAACGCGCCTCTCTCGCTTCGCATCGCCTGCGCAAAAAAAAAGGCTGGAGCGTCTCTGTTATACAGATATTTCGCTCCTACGGAGCTTTATGTTTTACCTCTAATTATGCAGAGATTTATTCCAAAAAATTAACTCAAATTTTATCCGTTTTGCCAATTGCCTGTTGCTTATTTCTTATTGGGTTTTCAACGCTCCGGCTCCTCTCACTTTTCTCACTCCTCTCACTTCTCTCGCTCCTCTCACTCCTCTCTCTTACTATCTTACCCTCTTACTATCTTACCGTCTCACTGTTTTTTCTACCTTTGCAAACTTGCCTCATCATCCCCCTTTGTGAAGGCTTGTCAATCAATAGCTTATGGTATTTCTTGAGTTTGAGCAGCCCCTTGAAAGTCTCTATGATCAACTCGAGCAGATCAAACAAATTGAAGCTCAGGGCGACATCGATGTTTCTGCTGCCATACGGGACCTGGAGAATAAGATCATCCAACTCAAAACGGAGATCTATGGCAACCTAAGCGGTTGGCAAAAGGTGCAATTGTCAAGGCATCCGGAACGGCCGTATACTTTGTTTTACATCCAGCAAATGTTCACAGACTTTATTGAACTCCATGGTGACAGGTTTGTCCATGATGACAAAGCTATCATTGGTGGATTCGCTCAGCTGGATGGGAAGTCAGTCATGGTCATCGGACATCAGAAAGGCGCAAACACGAAGATGAGGCAGTACCGGAATTTCGGTATGGCCAATCCTGAAGGATACCGGAAGGCATTACGATTGATGAAGCTGGCTGAAAAATTTAATATTCCGGTTGTCACATTGATTGATACACCTGGTGCTTATCCCGGTCTTGAAGCCGAAGAGAGAGGTCAGGCTGAAGCTATCGCCAGGAATCTGATCGAGATGGCTCAGCTCAGAGTTCCGATCGTTTGTTACATCATCGGCGAAGGAGCTTCAGGCGGTGCTATCGGAATCGGCCTGGGTGATAGAGTATTTATGCTTGAGAATACATGGTATTCAGTGATCTCACCTGAATCCTGTTCTTCTATACTTTGGAGGAGCTGGGATTTTAAAGAAACTGCTGCTGAAGCTTTAAAGCTGACGGCTGATCATATGGTTGAGTTCGGCCTGGTGGATGGCATCGTCAGGGAACCTTTAGGTGGAGCACACAATGATCCGGACGGCATGGCTGTAGCTCTTGCAGAACATATCAAGACACAGCTTGAAGAATTGAAAAAATCTACTCCGGATGAGCGGATCAATACGCGGATTGAAAAATATTCGGCGATGGGTCGGTACGAAATAAAATCTCCGACCGAAGAATCTCGTTAGTGTGTTCCGAAAGCAGTCGGAATGAATGAAGAGTGTAGAATTTGATTTATGCTGGAAGCCATCAGAACATATTTTTTTGAACGTGCCAAGAGGAAAAGGCTCAAAGCAACTTTAACTTCTCCTGTAGGTTTTCATCATGACCGTAAAAATCATTATGGGCTCCTCACTGATGCCTCCAGTGTAGATGATCGCCTTATTGTAAACTCTTTCGCAGAAGATTTAAGAAAGGATGGTAATCGCGTAAAAATTCTTGGATTCTTCAATGGCAAGATGGAAACCATTTCAACGCCATTTGATATCATCACGATTAATGATCTGAATAAAGTATCGCAAGTTCCAAAAACGGCTGTTGCAGAAGATTTCATGAGTCAGGCGTTTGATGTATTGATCAATCTTTCGATCAAAGAAAATCACCGGCCACTGGATTTTATCAGTTCAGTTTCAAAAGCGTCATTCAGGATCGGACCCTGGTATGCTCAGCAACAGACCAATCCATATGATCTGTGTATAGATGCCGGAAATTCTGCTACGTTGAAGGAATGGATCAGTGAACTAATGCATACATTGCAAAAG
>JBATMM010000426.1:0-1874 GCA_049289835.1 Saprospiraceae bacterium
GATGTGAGATGTGAGATGTGAGATATTAATTTGCGTTAATGCTTCGACCTGCATAACTCAACCTTGTGCTGCAGCTCAGCAACACAGCGAAATTTGCGGCAAGAAAAGGAGGAAGAGATAATAATCATAACCCCGCTATTTTCTGCCCCTTCGAAATTTACTGCTGCGCGAAATTTCTCCTCCCCTGCGTTTCATTGCTTCGCTCGAAAACCCCGGGGTACTATTAAATACAGACTACGGTTGGGCGTAGTTTGTAACTACGTCCTGGCGTCAGCAAAATTCGGTTTTGCGTGTTTTTGCACTTTTAATTTTGCGAGTATAAATTTAGCCAAGGTAAACACTCGCAATTTATGTTGTCTTGTTTCGAAATAATTCTTTGCAAATTGCCTATTGCCTATTGTCTTTATTTCTATCATTCTTCTTCTTTCCCTAACTCTTCAATCCAGTCATCGAGTGATTTTAACTTCAGCTTCTTCTCGTCTTCATCCCAGTTTTTAATTTCATCAACTGTAGTTTTTAATGATGATAACTCATCCTGAATTACTTTTTCATCATACCCCATAAACGTCATTTCATAAAGACAATGACTGATAATCTCTAATTCATTGAAATCGCGTAGTGTGGATTCGCTTATATTCATACCTAGCCACTCATTCCATGGCGTAAATTCGATGGCATAACTGTTGGGCGATTCATCATCATCATCAGGAATCAATTTTTCTCCTGAAACATCATAATAGATTTCACCTGGTTCATCGCCCGGATATTCGGAGATTACAATTTGCATTTGCGTTTCGGCTGGATCCATTTCACGCAATTGTCCAAAAATCAATTCATACGCCACAATATTTTGCTCCTGGTCAGGATACAATTGTAGCATTGTTAATTTTACACTTAACCAATGATTGCGTTTGATGATCCGAGAAAAAGTGATGTTTTCCAAAACTGATGTGTGTATTATTTAAACAACAAAATGACTATTCAAATTTAAATTTTCGCACCGAAAATTCCACTGCGTTTCTCAATCTCACTTCGAAAACCCCGGAGTCACAGAACTATTTTAATGGAGCGTTGTCATCCTTTCCTTTTTTCAACTTTAATTGATTTTTAGCATTGAGGCCGGAAACTACATTTTTACCGGTTCTTGCTTCTAATTCTTTGCGGGCTACTTTGGCTACATGACCACCCTGTTTTGCTACCTTTTTGCTTTCTTCAAAATCCTTTGGATTCGTAGCCACCGAAATATCTTTTGTGGATGCTTCTGCAAGCATGCTTAAAATCAATTCAGTGTTTGTCATGTTGTCCCGAAGGTTTTCTTTCTTCAATCCTTTCAGGACTTTATATTCCTTGGTGGTTTTATCGCTCCATGCTCTGGTGATGATGTCGGTCAGTGTTGCAAACTGAACGCCTTCCTTGTGTCCTCGCTTTTTCCATTCTTCAGTCAGTTCCTTCCTAATCTCAATGCTTTTCAATCGTTGGTTAATCCAGTTTTCAGAGTATCCCAAATTTAAATACTGCTCCAAAGCCCTGTCAATTGAAAGTTCAGGATCCTGCATTTCTTCCAATCGTTCAGAGCCAACCTGTGCCAGCCAGAGTTTAAGGGGTTCTGCTTTGGGTGATGGAATGGACTGGATGAGACGGAAAAGCTGTTCGGTATCGGCCACATCAGTCAGGTAAAATTTACCATCCGCCGCTTGCATTTTCAGTTGTCCCATATTCTGGGACAACTCACTTCCTTCAGCTTTTAGTTTTGTCTTCAGCGCATTCCAGTATTTTCTTGGTCGCGGGCTACCGGTTAATATTTCTATAACATCAGTAATTGAGAAAAACCATTTTTCCTGCACACTGTCCCATAGTGTGCGAACTTTCTTTTC
>JBATMM010000427.1:0-1741 GCA_049289835.1 Saprospiraceae bacterium
ATACGAAACCCCGGCAGTACAGGAGTGCACGGCCGGGGCTACCGGATTCAACAAATACGATGTTGAATTTTAAAGTTGACTAATGGCCAGATTAGCGTGAAGCCATTATTTCAGGTTGTTGAAGATCAGCAACACCCTTGAAACTTGTAATTTTTCCATTCACTACGGTGAAGTGATGCACGTAATACGTCTTATACATTTTACCATTTGAGGTGCTTTTGAATTCTGCATGGACCAGGATGATGACATCATCTCCGTCGGCGATAAAGCGCCATGGCTGGAAGACTGCGTATTGATTTTTTGAAGCCAGATCGGTGAAGAAATCTTTTACACCTGCTTTTCCTTTATAGGTCTTTGGTGTTGGATTTAGCACATTATCATGAACATCGAATACAACATCATCTGTACACATTGCCAGAATTCCAGGGACATCACCTTTGCTAAATTTACTATACACGTCCATGATAGTTGCCGTAGAAGGGTTTGTCACTGAACCATATCCAACAGCCGAAAGTATACCATTTGGATTTGCACTCCAATGTGAAGTAGCAAGGCCTTTTGCATTCAGCTGTATGATATCAACATCTGATACACTGATTTTTTTACCTGTAGGAGGCAGCATGCCGAATGAACCTGTATTTGTACCTGTGATCATTGTTTTGAGGTAATATCGTCCATCCATTCCTGCTGTAATGTCCTCAATCTCAAATTTGAGGTCCGGGAATGCGGTGAAAAATACTTTATAGGACTCAATAGCCGCCTGCGGCGTTTTCACAGGTTCCGGTCCGGCCGTGTATTCTGTAAAATCCGGAGTTACTAATTTTGTAAAAGCAGCAAAATCTCTTTTGTTGAGATTGTCATAAGCCGCTTTGATATTGGCTTTGGCATCTTGTGCCATGACATGGGTCATGGACATAAAAATGAATACCGCCAGAATAGCAAGTGATCTAAAAGGTTTCATGTTTGATTTTTTTGTTGGGTTTAAAATTGTTTAGTCTTCTGTTTAATTCAATTGAACAGGACTATTTACGAGGGCGGTGAAAATTTGGATCACAAGGAGTAAAAAAAATTGGATGCCGGAAAAAAGGGCAGAAGAGGTAGAAGAGGCGGAAGGGGCAGAAGGGGAAAAGCCTATGAACAAATGCAGTGGAAAAGGGTAAGAAGTATTCAGTAATCAGTATTCAGTATTCAGTATGGAGTGATTTTGGTTTGAAATGATGATCTCTTTGCCCAGGAATTTTTTATAATGGAGTATTGGCGAAAATTAGCGCAATTAGCTGCATGAAGTAAAAGCAGAAAGCACAAATGAGAGATAGCGGCCAGTTAAAATTCAACTTTGATATTTAAAACGGGGATGAGCCCATTGGATGTTGTGTAGTTAATTTTCTTCTCAAATGTATCGTAGAATTCTCCGTTTGCATTTTCTTTATTCAGTACATTTTGAATATCCAGTGAAGTTGTAAGTGTGGAATTTTTAAAATTATGCCTGTAGCTCAATTTTAAATCAACACGAACATATGCTGGCAACTGTTTTTCAAAGGCTCTATATGTCTCCTCAGCCGTATAATGATACGTCTCCGACTTTTCTACATCAATCGGGGTGGTTCTGAATCCCCCCAAATACAATGTTCTAAAATTCACAGATCCTGTTGATTTATTATTATTCGCGGAAAGCGCAAACTCTTTTCCTGCGGTAAAAGCAAATGTATAATTTCCATTAAATCTTGTGTTCCTCCAGATG
>JBATMM010000428.1:0-1691 GCA_049289835.1 Saprospiraceae bacterium
TTCCATTGCGAAGAGATCACAATACCAAGCGTGATAAACATTTCACGGAATTGGTGCAGCAGGTGGAAGATGAGATGATGAAGGTGTCGGATATGAAATGATCAGTGATCGGTGATCAAGTGATCAAGTGATCTGTTCCAGAAATTTCAGATTTCTCAAGTTGAGCGGAGCCGAAACTTCTTTTGGTAAAACTTTGTCGGTCGCTGTGCATCGACTTGCTAAACTCAACCATGTGCTATAGCTCAGCAACCGCGGTAGTTGAAGCGAAACAACAAGGATTTTGGATTAAATCTTAAGAAATTTTCGGATGTAATTTTTTGAGTTTATTTGGAATTGAATAAAATAAATTCCAGGCGATAAAAATGAAACATCTATCCGATCCTGATTTTTATAGCTTCTAATTTTTTGACCTGTTGAGTTGAATAAATTTATTTCCTTCGCATTTTCCAGCAATGAAATAAAATCTGTGGTTGGATTTGGAAAAATGAAAGTTTCAGGTGAAGGTTCTAATTCATTTGTACCGGTGTAGTCACATTCATATTGGAATTGGGCATAGGGGTTTTTGTAGAATATATCCTGGTCTTCATAGCAGCGTAAAAAGCCATTGTCCTCAAGAATGCATCCACCTCCTTGTCCCCACCAGAAACCTCCATAATCGTTGGCTCCGATCCTTTCAATGACCGGGTTTATAAAAAACCATGGAGTTGAAGCTCCGGGCGGATCGATGACATGAAGATATTGTCTTCTTAAATCAATACCATCAATATTTATAACGTTAACAGAATCGATTTTATAACTATAATCTATTGACCCATTTTCAAATTCAGGATAGCATCCCATGTTAACCGGATAGTATTCGGCACGGGAAAAAATTGTATCTCCAGCTGAAGCGGCAAAATCATATAACAGGACAAATTCATTCTCTACTTTATAATATACTTTGGCCCCGTCTGTTATAACATACTTATTTAGATTATTGTCAGCGTGAAATGTGTCATTTTCAAAAACATAATATCTGAGTAGCCTGGCGTTTTCCCCCAGTATTAATGTATCTTTTTCGACAACAAATTTGAAGTAGAATGGAGAGTCATGGCCATAACTATTGTAATGCCAGACAGCACCGATAGGAGCAAAAGAGGTCGTGTCCTGTGCATGAAGGTTATATAGCGAAGAAAGAAGGATGCAGAGGATGAGTGATCGCATTGCTTTTTATTTGTTTTAAAACTAAAAAATTTAGATCATTTTCTGAAATGTTAAATTTGATTTGTCTGCTTCGTTGCATATTGATAGCAATGTACGAGTCAAGGCACAGCCTTGAAAACGCCACGACGTAGGCACAGCCTACGCCGAACAATGGCCTTTTTAAATTTTGGCTTAGCCAAAATATTGAATTTTTAAAATGTCCATCTCAAATCTCAAATCTCACATCGGTTGCTGAGCTGTAGCATGAGGTTGAGTAGAGCAGGTCGAAGCACACATCTCACATCTCACATCTCACGACTCACGATTCACGGTTCTCGCCACGCCTCACCTCGAAATACTTCTCTACGAATAGATGATTTTCGTCTATAACCTAATACCTTTATGCCCTCCTGAGTTAACAAATCAAAGATCCAGTTGTTATTGAACCAATAATGCACACCACGGTTTTAGCTCCTTCTTCGCAAATAAAGACAACATTCAATATTGAT
>JBATMM010000429.1:0-5265 GCA_049289835.1 Saprospiraceae bacterium
GGATGGTGATTACCTTTTTTATACTGATGGGAGCGGTATGGATTCACTATGCCATTGTGATTTACAATTTGTTCAAGATTAAAGCAGGTAGAATCCGAATGACAGGTAAAACCTAAGTAAACGTTAATTAACTGGCTATCAGTTGAAAAAGGAATAACTTTGAATCTAATCAATTAAAAACACAACCATATGAAAATGCGAATTATATCAGTAATTAGTTTATGCTTTATCGTGTTCGTTATGGCTTTCATGCCATCGCCAAATCAGAATAAGCCGTGGCTTGTACCGGATAACTACAAGGCTATGACGAACAAGGTCACATTTGACAAGTCTGCTGCTGCTGCCCTTTATTCAACCCATTGCAAATCATGCCATGGAAAGGAAGGACTGGGTGATGGCACAAAAGCAGCCCAGTTAAAGACTAAATGCGGTGACTTCAGCTCTGCAGCTTTCCAAAAGCAAAGTGATGGTGCTATATTTTATAAGACACTGGAAGGAAGAGATGAAATGCCATCTTACAAAAAGAAAATTCACGATCAGGACGACATCTGGCAGTTAGTCCATTACATACGCACCTTGGCTGAATAAAAGACATTTATCAAAATTTGAGTGGTCGGAACACTCAAATTACCTGTCAAAATTCTAAGGAATCAAGGAATTAAAATAAACCTTGGTCAGGGAGATAGTAAAGCTTTTCAATCCGGACATAATTCACATATCGTTGCCCATCACGACCAGGAAGTTATTCAGTAATATAATAAGCCCCAGAGGACTTTTTCTCGGGGGCTTATTATTTCTGATTGTCGGCATATGCTCCAATTATTTTTTTGGATCCCGGGATGAGCTAATCCTTGAAGTTGGAAAATGGAATAGCCCTTTGTCCGAAAATCATTTATCAGAGGCTCCTGAGCAGAAGAAAGAAAATCCTGGTTTTGTCTTTACACTCGATTCGCTTAAGGTTCAACCACACACCCCGGTGTATGAATTAAAACTATGGAAGAGGGATACAGCCTCACCCCAATCCCAATATGGTGTGCATTCTAAAAAATTAATAGGTGATTTTTCGCTTGAACTAATGAAGATCAGGAAAGTGGAAAAAACAGATTTATACTTTAGATTGAAAGACTTTTATCCAAATTTTGAATTTGCATATGAATATCCCTCAGACCGGGATTCCATCAAACCCCTTGCACCAGGGATCACCCTTGAACTTAAAACTACGGAAGGCACGTCTATAGTTACTCTGCTTTCTGACCAGCCCAAAAAACAGACTCTTGGTGATATAGTAAGTCTTGGAGCTCCATTGACTTTTTACTGGGTTATCTCCAGTGACAGTATCAGAGCCTTGGCAAGGGTTCAGGAAAAGTCTCTGAATAAAATTGTCTTTTCCGGTTCCGAAAACAAAGTTTTTTTTATCCTTAATGGGGTGATAAACGAACAACCTCTTATAGAAAAGACTTTTTATAAAATGCCCGGCAAAGATACGATTGGCTTCACCATCATTCATTGTTTTCCTGACGCTGCATTTCTAAAGGCAGTGCCATCCTCCAGAGGAACAGAACTTCGCAATCCGGTCGCTCATGTCGAGATATGGAAATTGGGAGAAGGCTCTCATGATGCATTTGTCTATCCGGAAACAAACGTCCGAAAAGGTGGCCAATTTGAAATACCCGGATCTTTGTATTCACTTGGATTGGGATTGGATCAGGAAAAGATGGTGAAGTATTGTGATTGCAATATTTCTTTCAAAAAAGAAGGAAGTAATAAAGTTGAAAAAAGATCATTTGTTTCAGGTAACAGAAAAACATTCCATGGATATCAGTTTAAGCTCATGGAATGCACAGAAGAATTTCCGGGTAAAGTAAAAATGCAAGTTATCCGAAATCCGGGTAAAAACCTTGTTATCATTGGTCTAACATTAGGAGTTGTTGCTCTTTTACTACAATGGAAAGGAAAAAAACAGACCCAGAAACATGATACAGTTTGATGGTTTATGATAAATCAATGATCAAGATCACTCGATGGGCTTATTTAGATCATATGAAGGTCTGGGTTTATTTAACTATTTTTAGGCTAATGATTTTATGGGTTAATAAATTAATAAACGATTAAAACAAATTATATGAAAAGCCATTTGTTTTGGATTTCCCTCTTGTGTATCGCAGTAGTAATAGGACTTGCTTCTTGTGAAGGACAGGATGGATCAATCGGACCTGTAGGTCCAGTCGGTCCTGGCGGTGCAACAGGAGCGGGTACTCAGAATTGCATTTTGTGTCATGGCAGTTCGCAACTGATCACTGCAAAATTATATCAGTACGAACATTCGGTTCATGCTACAGGTGGAAATAACAGCCATAATGCAACGAATTGTGCCGGATGTCATACAAGCCAGGGATTCCTGGAAAGAATAGAAACAGGAGCACCTCTTGGTGCAACCGCAGCAATTATTGAGGACCCGTTACCAATAAACTGCTACACTTGCCATCAAATACACAAAACCTATACTGATGCGGATTGGGCATTCACACAAACAAATCCAGTCACATTGTGGGTTGGTGGACAGACACTTGATTTAGGAGAAGCCAATCTCTGTATCAGTTGTCACCAGTCCAGGGTTTATACACCAGCGTTACCCGATCCGGCAACAGGAGGTACGGTAAATATCCAAACAACCCGTTATGGCCCACATCATGGACCGCAGGGTATGATGTTACCCGGCTTGAATGGATACGAGGTAGCCGGACCATTACCTTACGAAAATTCTGCGCATACATTGTTACTTGCTAATAATACAGCCAATGCATGCATTGCATGCCATATGGGTAAGAATCAATCAGCTGAATCAGGTGGTCACACCTTTCGTGTAATCAGCGAGGACGGAGTAATTAATACTGCAGCCTGTGTTGCCTGTCACCCGGTAGCTGCTGACTTAAATGCACTTGTAGATGATCGCCAGGCTCAAATCGAAGCGAAACTGGAAGAACTCAAAGCATTACTTGTGGCACGTGGCTTATATAATGCAACCTCTGGACAAAATACCAAAGGCGATTTCAAGGAGCATGAGGCAGGTGCCTTATTCAATCTGAAATATGTAGAGGAAGATAAAAGCCGTGGTGTGCACAATTTCAAATATGCTATGGCACTGTTGACCAATTCTATTGCTTCTTTGCAATAAAAGAGCTGAATTAATATCTCCTGAAAGCTATATGTCAAAAAGCACATGGAAATGAAATTATATGAATATGAAAAAAGAAATACCCGATCATCAGATCGGGTATTTTTGATAATCTGCGTGATCATCTCGTTGTTCATAGTCAATATGAATGCACAGGAAGATACCATTGAAGTACGGGAAATCAAGCCGGTCAAGAACATATTCGAAAGTATCTGGCTGATCGATGCCCAAACTGTGATGGTTCCTATAAAGGGCACATTTGAAGCAGATTTTCAACACCGCTTCGGAACATGGGACAATGGATACGATGATTTCTATGGTATCTTTGCCTCTTCCAATATCCGGATCGGTATTGACTATGTACCGGTGAATCGTCTCCTTGTAGGACTCGGATTCACTAAATTTAATAACCTTTGGGATGTTTATGGAAAATATGCCTTATTAAGGCAAATGAAAGGTGGTGGTTCTCCGGTTAGTTTGGACTACTATGTGAATGCTGCTGTGGATACACGCAGAGAAGACGAGAACCTGAATTTTAAAGAGGGCACGGATAGATGGTCCTTCTTTCACCAGGTGATGGTGGCTCGGAAGATTAGTGATAAGCTCTCGTTGCAGCTATCAGGAAATCTTTCCTGGTTTAATCGCAAGGACGTCTTTGATAGCAATGGTGAATACTTAGGTATAGACCAGAATGAGCATTTTTCTGCAAGTGTTTTAGCCAGGTATAAGCTTTCAAATTCCCTTGGCGTAATAGTTGAATTTGACCAACCCATCACTTCTGATCAGGAATTGTTGGATCCTGAACCAAACCTGAGTTTTGGGCTCGAGTTGGTCACAAGTTCTCACGCATTCCAGTTTTTTGTCGGGAACTATGGTAGCCTGGTACCTCAATACAATCATTCATTTAATGCAAACAACTTTGGCGATAATCAAATCCTGATCGGATTCAACATTACACGCCTATGGAATTTCTGACGTTCCTTTAGAATAAGCTGAATGCATTCTTAAAAAATAAGGACTGGTTTCAACCGGTCCTTATTTTTTGTTGCAAAAATTTTTAACTCTATCTCCTGATCAAATACTATTTACTACTTACTATTTACTACTTACTATTTACCTTTTACTTTTTACTGCTTACTGAATACTGAATACTAAATACCGATTACTGAATACTATACTTCAGAAAATACCCATCTCTGTAAATCACCTCACCATCCGCGATGATCTCTCCTCCCTTCCGCATATCACTGATCATGTCCCAATGCACAGAAGATTGATTTTTTCCTCCTGTCTGAATATAAGATTGTCCGACAGCCATATGGATACTGCCACCAATTTTTTCATCAAATAATATATTTCTTGTCGGTGTCTGAATTCTATAATTCGTACCTACTGCCACTTCTCCAAAATATCTTGATCCTTCGATAGCAAATACCTGATCCAATACTTTTTGTCCGACTTCTGCTTCCCATTTCACAATCTGCCCTTTCTCAACAGTCAGCGTTATGCCTTGTACATCATGGCCTCCAAAAACTGATGGGTAATCAAAGTGCACCACACCTTCCACGCTATCTTCTATCGGTCCTGTAAATACTTCACCCGATGGCATATTAGCCCGTCCATCACTATTGATCCATATCCGGTCTTTCACTGAAAAACGAATATCACTCTTTTCATTTTTATAGCGGATCTCATCACATGTATTCAGAAAATCAACAACTCCTTGCTGCGCTTTTCTGACTTCCAGCCATGCAGCCACCGGATCCGCTTCATTCAAACGGCAGGCATTGAATACAAAAGAAGCGTATTCATCAATGGTCATTCCTGCTACCTCCGCTGAAGCTTTCGTTGGATACTGGCAAAGACCGCGCACAAGACTTTTATCTGCAGTCCTGCTGAAATAAGCCTGGTTGGCTTTAGCACCTGCAGCAGCCCTTCTCTTCTTTTGCTCTGCAGTAGCTAAGGCATCTTCATGCATGTCATACGGAGCCCGAATGGCGAGATATGCATCAAAATTTTCCATGGCATACAGATGCAATGCAGGCTCCATATCAAGCACCGAATTATTCGCCTGCTCCCAAAAAACTGAC
>JBATMM010000430.1:0-1750 GCA_049289835.1 Saprospiraceae bacterium
CCAATACCCATTGTCATTGTCCTTTGATATATAATTTATGGTTTTGGTCAAGAGACTTCGTTCGTTATCATTTTCAAAAATATACTGAATGCCATAGGAAAATGTGTTTTTATTAAATTCAAAAACCCCCATTTCGCCGATGGAAACCAGCAATAAAGAATCATTAAATTCTTCAATGGCCAGGAGGTCTTTTACAGGAAGCGATCTGACGGAATTTGTTAAAAAGTTATATTTGACAAGTATATTTTCGGCGATAATCCAGATGACACTGTCACCATCCACTATTATTTTTCTGGGTTTTGACAGGACTTCATTTTTTTCGATCCACAACAATTTTTGATCGGTTACAATCTCATGTTCGTCACATATGATTTCTAAAATGCCTGACGCAGGCTGAGCATATGCATAGATCCGTCTGATCCGTCCTGAGCTATCCGACACCGGTGTTGCTCTTTGACAGTAACTTTTCAGTTTTGCAACAAAGCTAAATTTATGTGTGTAAACATTAAATGTATGTAAGGTACTGTCGGTCGCAAACCATAATTCGTGCCTGAAGTCTAAATAAAAAGCGTGATAATCCCGACTCCTTGATATAAGGCTATCGGGTAAAACATAATGATGAAAACAATCATGTTTCCGGTCGTAACCATTGATTGCATCATAAGTCGTAAACCATAAATGAGAAGCGGTGTCCTCAAAAAAATTACTTTGTACGATGTCACCATAAATGGATAATGTATCATCCGTATTAGGCAGATATCGTTTGACCACTGTTCCATCAAATCTATTGAGTCCGTTCAGTGAGCTTATCCATATGAACCCATGAGAATCTTTATAGACATATTGGTTCGTCAGATCACTAAGACCATCTTCAAACTTCAGGTGATGAAATAACAGACTCCCCTCCTGACAAAATAAATCCTCATGATCCATTCCAAAAAAATAAATGAGGAGTACGAACAGGGTTTGAAACGAATTTGTATTTCTCATTTTGTTATATAGATCAACAAAATAAGGAATATTGATTCACCTTAACGTTTTCGTGAGGATTTAACGACTATGCTTTGTAATAAATCGATGACCGCCCTAACAAAAAGGAGGGCACGGCTGAAAAGAAGGGTCCTCGGGGCCCAGCATTGGCTGGCCTGTTTTTGGATCAAGCATGATAAGGGCTGTCACAGACTTCGTCCCCCCCGTCTCATACGGGGCGATAACATTCATTTCCGTGTATGAAAATTCTTTTTCAGCATCGGTCAATTGATAATTTGCCCTTGTTAAAGGAACGGGATTGTCCTGCCCGTTACCACCAAATGTGACTTGAGAAACTTTTAATATGTAGGACATAAGGAAAGGATTTAAAGGTTTACTTGTTTAATAATCTTATCAAATACATCTAAGAAGGTAATCGGAATCAGAAATAATCATTTATGAAAAATGTACGTCAGTCAATGACTAAATCAAAATAAAATTAGAAAAATTTATCTCTAAAAAATATTTTTATTTTCGTTTAACTGACAAACCTCTTAAAATTTAATTCTGACATTCCCTTTCATAAATAAGATAGCCTGGCCGCTGATCAACACCCGGTCTCCTGATAACTCACATTTAAGATCCCCTCCCCGCGGGGAAACCTGTTTTGCGACGAGCTTCTTTTTGCCTAGCCTGGTAGCCCAATAAGGTGTAAGGGTCGTATGAGCTGAACCTGTCACCGGATCTTCAGGGATACCGAAGGCAGGGGCAAAAAAACGGG
>JBATMM010000431.1:0-1803 GCA_049289835.1 Saprospiraceae bacterium
GCCAATATAGTCTTTGCGATTAGCTACAAGGTTGTTAAATACTTTTGTGTCCATCTCTATTTCTCCCTGATCCACAGCACTCTTTAATTTCTGCAATGGAATGGTATGAATGTGCTCCTGTTCATCAAGATAAGCAATCTGATCTCTGTCTAACAGTCTACGCTTATACTTTTGTTCCATGTATTTGACGAACGCGACTGATTTGTCGATCGAACAACCGCTGGTGGATGCTTTTGTCTCGTCGACGACAAGGACTACGAAAAGATCATGCATGATACCACCTATGGCTCTCAATTCATTATTGTGGCTAGTCCATTGGCTACAGAATTCTTCTATCTCCTGATTCGCAGAAGCTATATCTGCATCGTCAAAAGGACGATCTGCCTGGTAGATCCAGACTCTTGATTCATCAGGAAAGGCGAGTAAGTTTCTCATGGAGGAAAAAGGGGTTAACAGGTAAAAAGGTTAAACGGTTAAACGTGCAGTCTGGTTGCAGGAGAAAACTCCAGTAACGGCGATTGAGAAAACTCCTGCAACTATTCCATATGTTGTAAGACAAGTTCGGAAAGATCATAGACCATGAAATCATTTTGTTTGTCCTTTTCTTTGACACCATCCGACAGCATGGTCAGACAAAAAGGACAATTGGCTACAACGGCTTTCGTACCTGTCTTCAATGCTTCTTCAATTCGTTCTGTATTTATTCTTTTATCACCAGGTTCATCTTCTTTGAACATTTGTGCACCTCCTGCGCCACAACATAATCCATTTGATGCATGGCGGGGCATTTCTTTTAATTCAACCTGCAGAGCTGCTAAAACGTTCCTTGGAACTTCATAGACTCCATTCACTCTGCCCATGTAACAAGAATCGTGATAGGTAACTGATGAAGGCGTATCATCTTTCTTCAACTTTATCTTTCCTTCCTTCAGTAACTGGTCAATCAGTTGAGTATGGTGTATGACTTCGTAATGACCTCCAAGAATTGGGTATTCATTTTTGAGCGTATTAAAACAATGAGGACATGTGGCAACGATTTTGGTAATGCCGTATTGAGTAAGTGTACCTATGTTTTGATGAGCCAGCATTTGAAATAAAAATTCATTTCCGGCTCTTCTTGCAGGATCTCCGGTGCATACTTCCTCATCGCCGAGGATAGCAAAATCGATACCTGCAGCATTCAATATTTTCACTAATGTCACACTCACTTTTTGTGCTCTTGCATCATAACTTCCGGCACAGCCTACCCAAAAAAGATACTCAGGCATCTTTCCTTCAGCAGCCATCTGGCTCATAGTCCTTACCTGAATATCTCCTTTTTCCATTCTATATAAAAATATTATTTATTCTCAACGCGGATTTTTGTTTTTCACTTTGTGCGGACGTTTCATTTCACCCGTAATTCAGGTTTCATATTCTCTGCCCTTTCTTTTTCGCCGCAAATTCCGCTGATTAACGCAAATTAAGTTTCCTCTATGCCCCATGCTCATTGCTTTTTAACATTTCAGTCCAATGGCTTCTGCTGTCCGGTACCTGCCATACTGCTCCCCCACTCTCCAGTGCATTGAACATGGGGACCCAATCTGCAGGACCTTTAGATTCCATCAGGATCTGGTAACGCCTCATCTGCAAGATAGGTTCTAATGGATCTATAAGGACAGGACATGCTTCAACACATGCATTACATGCAGTGCATGCAAAGATTTCTGCCGGAGCGATCAAGTCAAACAGTGAACGCCCGTCATCAAAGTTTGAAGCATTGAGTATTGCATTTTCATTCTGCTTGTCTTTACTGATATATTT
>JBATMM010000432.1:0-2281 GCA_049289835.1 Saprospiraceae bacterium
TCTTAATTCATCCTCCATATTGAAATTTTCCTTTATCAATTTCCACCAGGAACCTGCTCGGATAAGATAAAAAGCCGTTGTATGTAGCCACATACGATGGCATCGTGATCAGCAAGTCCTCTTTAGCACGGCTGCAGGCTACATAGAACAAGCGACGTTCCTCTTCAAGCTCTTCTATATTTTTTATCGCGCGCACAGAGGGGATGAGGCCGTCAAGTGCATGTGGAATAAAGACAGTATGCCACTCAAGACCTTTTGCTGAATGGATCGTGGAGATAGTCAGTGGTTTGTCTTCTGATTCGTCAATCAGGGGTGTGGTCCGGTCTCCAAATTTTTTCGAAGGAGGATCTAATGCAAAATCAGTAAGGAATTTTTCAAGCGAATCATATTGATTGGCCAGGTCAGTCAATACCCTGATATCAAGCAACCTGATTTGATAATCCTGCTCTGTAGATTGTAAAATGGGTGCATAATAATTCCGGATCAACTCCATTTTTTGTGCTACACTTATTTCAGGAAGAGAGGCTGCTTCAAGCATATTGACAAGTTCGCGCAGACCGTCTGCAAATTTGCTTTTTTCAAATCCATCAATATTGAGGCTGCCCTCATCATTTATTTTTTCGATGATTTTCCGGGCTGTCACCAAACCTACTCCCGGAATATATTTAAGTATACGATGCCATGCCACTGCATCATAAGGATTCAATAAAAGCCTGAGATAAGAGATCATATCCTTGACATGCTTTCGTTCATTGAAAGCAAGACCGCCCACAGCGATATAGGGAATACCTCTGCGGTTCAGTTCCACTTCAATGTATTGTGCGTGCCAGAATGCCCTCACCAGGACAGCAACATGATTTAACGCAATTCCTTTTTCGCGCAACTCCAGGATTTTCGTGACTATAAAATCCGCTTCAATCTGCTGATCATAAAACTTTTTCACAAACGGCATACCTCCCCGGATCATCTTTGAATGCAGGTGTTTCTTATAACCAATCCTGGCATTACGGATGATCTCATTTGTAAAGTCGAGTATCTTTTGATTGCTCCTGTAATTTTCTTCGATCTTGATCACCTTCGCATCAGGATATTTCTGGGGAAAGCGTAAAATATTTTCATAGTTCGCGCCTCTGAACGAATAAATACTTTGTGCATCATCACCAACGATTAAAATATTCTTGTGTGTTTCTGATAGATATTCAACGATTTCTTTCTGTACGACATTGGTATCCTGGTATTCATCGACCATGATGTATTTGTATTCCTGTTGCAATCTTGACCTGAATACAGGGTTATCGCGCAATGCATCTCTCAGTACTTCCATGAGGTCATCATAATCGAGGAGCCTTGCTGTTTTTTTATAATGAACATAACCTTTGGCCAACAATTCAATCTGATCAATGTAATCCACCAGGCCGCTAAACTCATGTTCAATGACATCCCTTATCTTGAGGTTCCTGTTGCGCGCTGATGAAATGATCTCCTGGATCCTGTTCTTTTTTGGAAATGCTTTTTCGGACTTGACAAGTTTAAGTTCTGACTTTATTAAATCGATCGTATCAGCAGCATCCTCACTATCGATGATGGTGAAGTTCGAAGGGATATTGATCATGTTAGCATATTTCCGCAGTACATAATTTGAAAATGCATGGAATGTACCACCGAAGATCTTTTGCGAATTATTGTCTTTTAATAATTCCTGTACGCGGCCCAGCATTTCTCTTGCGGCCTTTCTTGTAAACGTTAGTAATAGAATATCCTGCGGAGCGATACCTTCCTCGAGCATAAAAGCAACTCTGTGTACGATAACTCTTGTTTTGCCACTGCCTGCGCCTGCAATGACCAGGACAGGACCACGAAGTGTAGTGACAGCTTCCAGTTGCGAAGGATTGAGATCTGCGGCGTAATTTATTTTATAAGGTTTAAGCAGTTTGATTTCTGTTGTTGAAGCCGGTTTGTTTTCTATTAAACTAATGATCGATTTGAGCTCGTCGATCTTTGACAAGGTCGCATCAGTTATTTCCGGAAATGTGAATTCGTCAATAGAAATGACAGATAGATCAGGATTGGAATTTGTTTGGGTGACAGGTGTATTTTCTCTTACCCTTGTGGCGAGATTGGCTATCCTGTCCAGGAAAGATTCATGAGCATTGCGACTGGATTCGCCGGCGATGATATCATCATCGGGTTTGCTGAGGCCTTTGTTTTTTTCCGGATTGTTGAAAAGGTTATCGAAAATGGGCATAGGTATTAATGTATACTGAAGATCGTGAAGGTATTA
>JBATMM010000433.1:0-12448 GCA_049289835.1 Saprospiraceae bacterium
CACATCTATGAAATCGCAGACTTCGATCATGTCATAGATTTAAAGGAAGGTGACAAATTTTCAATTCAGCAGGAGCTGACTAATATTCTAAACGACATATCGCTTATGTATTGTCCGTCCTGTCAAATGGCAGGTTAACCCGACACTCAACAATCCGTAAGAACGTCCTACAACAAAGGGGTACGGCTCTATTCTAACACACTGAAAATGAAAGGTTTAAATTTGAAAATCCCAAGATTGACGCTCCATGATAAGTTTTAAGCCCAGCGACCCAAGCAAAATTTTTGTATTTTAGATCTTACCCTTCATAAATGAGATTCCACCTAAGACTTCCTCCAAGACATCTATTCCTGGTCTTTTTTCTCCTCAGCAGCTTAGCTGCCCTTCGCTCTCAAGCATGCCTTGACACATTTATAATACTGCGAACACAGAAAGCGATTGATGATTTCCCTGTCAACTACCCAGGCTGTACCTCCATCAACGGTACTTTAAAGATCGTAGCAGAATTTTCAAGCATCACAAACCTTCACGGCCTTTCCTCAATTCAAACCATTAAGGGTGACTTAATTATTGTACAGTGTCTCAACCTCCAAACTCTTGATGGGCTCGAACAACTCGATAGTATATATGGGGATTTGGACATAGAATTGAATGATGAATTAATTGATGTCGGAGCCATAGGAAATGTTCAATTTATCGGAGGCAAGCTCGACTTTTATCAAAATTCCAACCTCCAAAGCATCGATACCTTCCATTTGCTCACAACCCTAAGCTCGCTGAAGCTGTATTATAATAACCAGTTGACAGATGTATCCGGATTTCATCAAATCCGAAAAATTTCAAATGGCCTTAGTATTATTGGGAATTTAATGTTGAAAGACCTGGAACCCTTTCAAAATCTCGATACGGTAGGTGGCCTTCTATTCATTTCTACAAATGATTCTCTCTTACACCTCACAGGACTGAGGAATCTAAAATATGTAGGTCAAAGCTTGAATATTCATAACAACCCTCAACTTTTAGATTTGACTGGTCTTGAAAACCTAAAAACGATTGAAGGGAATTTAAAAATTACGTCCAATACCAGGCTTTCCTCTATCGATGCACTTACAGACATTAATGCAGATTCAATAGAGTTTTTAACCTTAAGTGGCAATTCAGTTTTATCAATTTGCAATACTCCTTTTATATGCGATTTAATAAATGGTATGGAATCATTGCCTGATATCAGAGATAATGCTCCCGGTTGCAATACATTTTTCGAACTGTATAGTGCGTGTGGTTTATCTGTAGATTGTCTCCCCGGATTAATCTTTAGAAAACAAAGTGAAATAGATCAGTTTCCAATATTATTTCCGGATTGTCATGAAATTCAGGGAAATGTTGTAATCAATGCCAATGAAAATGAACCCATTACAAATCTGGACGGTTTACTTCAACTAAATAAAATATTTGGTTCGCTTGAAATTTCCGGTACTTCCCTTGAGGATCTAAATGGACTTCAAAATTTAAACACACTGGAAGGCTATATTGACCTTTCTGGAAATGATTCTCTTCTTACGCTCAATGGCCTCGAAAACTTAACTGTCGTTCAGGGTATTTATATAGACAATCATGACTTTTTAAATTCACTCCAGGGACTACACAATATTCATCACGTTTTAGGCAGTGTTAATATCGAGTATAATAAGAGTTTATCTAATTTAATTGGTCTGGATAATTTGGAAATAGTTAATGGTGATTTTAGCATCACCCGGATGGAGTCGCTCGAAGGGGTTTCAAACCTTGACTCCGTGTATGGCAATTTTATTCTATTTTCAGATAATATACAAGATCTCTCGGGCTTTGAATCATTGCAATATATAGGTGGCTTGCACATCCAGGATAATGACCATTTAAGATCATTGGAAGGATTAAATGTGGATCAAATCGGTGGATTAGTGCAGATTTTATCTAATCCTTCGCTACAGCAGTTAACCGGACTGGACAATGTCCATACTATTCTCGGTGAATTAATTATTTCAGGAAATGATTCGTTGATCGATTTGACATCGCTTTCCAATCTCTCCACGATTGGAGGACTGAATATCAAGCTGAATAAAATATTGAAAAATCTCGATGGGCTACAAAATTTGCACGAGATAAACGGACCTTTATATTTATGGAAAAATGCAGGGTTAACCAGTCTCGAGGGCCTGGAAAATATTACCAGGATTAATGGTGAATTGAATATTCTCGAACATGATAAGTTGACTTCTATTACACCTCTGTCATCACTCGAAAAACTAAATGGTGGCCTTCGCTGCGAGGACAATCCATTGCTTGAGTCATTTGGTGGAATGGTATTACTGGATTCCATTCACGGAGATCTTAGTGTCCGGGATTGCCCAAAAATTACAATGGATGGTTTACAAGGTTTAAAAATTGTGACCGGAAATTTCCTGATAATAAACAATGATGGAATGAAATCCTTTGCCGGTCTTGAATCCCTGGAATCTATTCAAAACCTGAATATTAGCGAAAATGCTGCGCTCCTTAATATTGATCAACTGAATACACTTAAACAAATAAATGGAGAAATCAGAATTTCGCAGAACCCCAACTTGACCCGATTAGCCACATTTTCAAATATTAAATCCATTCCTGATGACCTTGATATTTCAAGCAATGATAAATTATCAAGTTTGGGAGGCCTGGATAACTTAACTTATGTCGGAGGTGATTTGTCTCTCGGCTACTCCATTGTCAATAATTTTTCCGGCTTACATTCACTGAAAGAAATAAATGGCAATTTTTTTATTTATGGGAATAGCAGGCTGGAAGATTTAAATTCATTAAACAACCTAAATAAAATAAACGGATTTCTCTGGATATCTAACAATAATAAATTAACAGATATTTCCGGCATCCAAAATATTGATCCGTCATCGATTAAATACGATTTCAATTATGCAATCAGAATAGATGAAAATAATCTGCTGTCTGATTGTTCTGTCTTACCGGTTTGTGAGAAATTATCAAATCCATCTACCTCATATTATATCACCGACAACCAGGAAGGGTGCAATAGCAGGTTCCAGATTCTGGCGAATTGTGAATTCACAAATGCATGCCTTGAAGGTGATGTAATTCTGAGCCGGCAAACGCAAATAGATAGTTTCCCTTACTACTTTCCTGTTTGTGATTTTTATAAAGGCAGCATGACCATCAAAGAAAGGACTGCCGGTGATATTCAAAATCTTACTGGATTGACACAGATTAAAGCGATCTCAGGCAATCTAAGCATCCTGGATAATGCAGCATTAATTTCTCTTGCAGGCTTAGATAGTTTACATGAATTGGGAGGTTCCATTTTCATTAACCGGAATTTATCACTTACGGATTTATCTCCGCTAAAAAACATAGATGCAAAAACGCTTAATACAAATTATTTTAATGTACAACATTTTCAAATAATCGACAATCCAAATCTTTCCGGATGCTCTATTGAACCTATTTGCCAAACCTTGACCGTTCCGTCCGCAAAATATACCATCGCCGGTAACAGCCAGATGTGTGAAAATCCTGAAATGGTGATCGAGTTTTGCGACCTGCCTCATACATGTGATCCTGGAACTTTCTATGTGCAGAAGAATGTAGATCAATTCCCTATCAAATATCCAAAATGCACCACAATAGGTGGTGATTTTAATATCATTGACCTCAGTTCGGATCCTGTCATTGATCTGACTCCATTGTCACAGCTTACAGCAGTGGATGGCGAAATCCGGATACAGGCATACGAGTTGGAGTCATTGGATGGACTTGAGAATATCACTCAAATCAATGGAGATATAAGGTTATATGATAATCCCCTGCTGAAGGACATTCAGGCTATTCGCAATATCGATCCTGCTTCCGTAAAGCTAGATAGATATCATCTCGAGATTGCCTGGAACCCGGTGCTCAGTGAATGTGCGATTGATAATATTTGCACATTACTCGAATCAGAAAATACAATCACGCATATTTCCAATAATGGACCTAAATGCAACACGCGTGAAGAGATTCTAACGGAATGCCTGGTTTCAAATGCACAGCCTGAATTGGGTGAAGGATTAACTATTTATCCAAATCCGACCAGCGGAGAATTGTATTTCAAAACCGAAGATGAGAAATCCTTACAGATGATCACCTTATATGATTTTACAGGGTCACGGATCTTCCATCAACCTTATCACAACAGTATTTCAATCGATGGATTGGCAGATGGTATTTACACCATTGTTTTTATGACAAAGGACAATGAGTTGTTTGTGAAAAGAGTAGTGCTTAGCAAATGGTAAGTAGTAAATTAAGCGGTATTCAGTAATCGGTCATCAGAAATCAGTTCTCAAATATTTTTGTGAAATCTGTAAAAATTAGTAGCCCAATAGCATGAATGACAAATTGTGAATTTTATTCGCGTCAATTAGCGCAATTAGCGACAGAAAATGGGAGTGAAATGAAGGCTAAGGCGGATATCAAGCCTAAAAGGATTTCGACGAAATCACTGTAAGTGATTCCTGGACTCTACTTCTTCTTCTTCTTAAAATCCCCCCTCTTCCACGCCTGGATAAACTCCTTCCATGCAAAAGCATTGAGGATCTGGGGCGTACGGATCTGACCAACGTAATAATAATTCTTGGCCTGCTGTCTGAGATAATATGAGGTATTCTCAGGACCGTCTGACGGGAGATTTTCACGAAGCTGAATCATCGCTTTTTCGGAGAGATTCTCTGCGGCAATATCCTCAAGATCTTCATGAACATCCATCGCCAAAAATTGCTGATTGAAGTAATCAGGATCTGGCCATGGGTAAATCACAGCTTCGGGTAATAGGATCGTATCCGTAGTCAGAATCTGAAATAATGTATACCTGTCTCTGGACAAAGTATCCGGTACATGATAATATGCATCCTTATATCCAAGGACTGAAAAGACAAGTGTCTCACCATTCCTGACGACTATAGAGAAAAATCCATTAAAGTCTGTAAATGTCCCACGATGTGTCCCCACCACCGCAACCACTGCATATGGAATACCTATCGGATTATTATTCTCTGCCGAGATCACCTTACCCGATATCTGGGCTACATGAACACTATCCATTCTCGTCTGAGCCTTAATGGATTGAGTGGAAAAAAGGGAGAAGAAAATTGCAATAAGTAAGCATCCTGAAGATGAGATGCTGATACGGTCTTTTAATGATGCCATTGGGTAAAGTTATGGATTCAATCTTCTTTTAACAGCACATGCTGACAATCGCCCTGAAAGAGGTCCAACTTTAACAGGTTTTTAACCTGAAATAGTATACGGTAATGTTTTAGGAAAACACAATTGTGTTTTCCTAAAATACAATTGTGTTTTCCTAAAACATAATGATGTTTTCCTAAAACATAAATGATCAAAATGATCAAATCCTCCTGTCTGTCAGGAGAATATAATTCCTTACAACTGCTTTTAGGCTTTAGAATGACCAGATATCCAGCGCTTGCTGCAGCACTTCCTCCATCCTGTCCACATAAGTAAAGGTCACACCCGTCAGATAATCGGGTTTGATCTGATCCACATGACGTTTATTAGCAGTCGATAGGATAATCTGTTGAATACCTGCCCGCTTAGCCGCCAGCACTTTCTCCTTAATTCCTCCCACAGGAAGCACCTTTCCTCGCAGAGTAATCTCACCCGTCATTGCAAGATGACTCTTCACCGGCTTTTTCTTAAAGGCAGATGCCAGTGCAGTCAACATCGTAACACCTGCGGAAGGTCCATCTTTTGGTATCGCCCCTTCCGGCACATGAATATGGATATCTGTGTTTTCAAATGTCGTCGCGTCAATCCCAAGGCTATCCCCATGCGCTTTAATAAAACTCAAAGCCGTAGTGGCAGACTCCTTCATCACATCACCAAGATTACCAGTCAGCGTAAGCTTACCTTTCCCCGGACTCAGGCTGGATTCAATAAATAATATATCACCACCGACTTTCGTCCACGCAAGACCGATAGCCACACCACTACTATGTACTTCCGTATAAAGCGTAGTATCAATCCGGTCCGGACCAAGGATGGTCGGCAATATACTTTTAGAAATCGTAGGATTGTATTTATCCTCCATCGCCACATTCTTCGCTACATATCGCATCACTGAAGCAATCCGTCTATCAAGACTTCGAACTCCGGATTCACGCGTATAACTTTCAGCCATTTCGCGCAACACATCATCTTTCAACTTCACATTATTTGGCTTCAATCCATGCTCCTTGCGCTGACGTGGGATAAGATGCTTTTTAGCAATTTCAATTTTCTCTTCTGTACTATATCCATTGATGTTGATGATCTCCATCCGGTCAAGCAATGCAGGCTGTATCGTCTGCAAAGAATTAGCTGTAGCAATAAACATCACCTTGGACAAATCATATTCCAGTTCAAGATAATTGTCATAGAAAGTAGAGTTCTGTTCCGGATCCAATACTTCAAGCAATGCAGAAGATGGATCTCCTCTAAAGTCCTTACCTACTTTATCTATTTCATCAAGGATAAAAACAGGATTTGAAGTACCTGCTTTTTTAATGGATTGAATAATCCGGCCTGGCATAGCACCGATATAGGTCTTTCGATGTCCCCTGATTTCAGATTCATCATGGAGTCCGCCAAGTGACATCCGCACAAACTTGCGCTTCAACGCACGTGCCACAGATTTACCTAATGAAGTTTTACCAACTCCCGGAGGGCCAACAAGACAAAGGATCGGAGCCTTCATGTCTCCTTTCAGCTTCAGCACAGCCAGATGCTCAAGTATTCTGTCTTTCACTTCTTCAAGACCATGATGATCTTCATCAAGTGTCTTTTTTACATTCTTAAGATCGAAATTATCCTTTGTGTGAAAATCCCATGGAAGATCAAGAAGTAATTCCAGGTAGTTAAGTTGCAGACTATATTCAGCCACCTGTGGATTGATCCGTTTGACTTTTGCAATCTCTTTGTCAAACGTATCCTTCACGGTCTTACTCCACTTTTTCTTTTTGCCTCGTTCGATGAGATTGCGTATTTCAGCCTCCTGCGGATTGTGACCTAACTCTTCCTGTATTGTTTTTAATTGCTGATTGAGGAAATAATCACGTTGCTGTTTTTCAATATCAACTCTTACTTTCGATTCGAGTTGATTTTTGATTTCAAGCATCTGCATTTCATTGTGCATCATCTTGAATACTTCCGTCGCCAGTGTATCCATTTGTTCGATTTCCAGAAGCTCTTGTTTCTTCGCATTGTCAATGGCAAGATTAGAAGAAATGAAACCCAGAAGATGTGTGTCGCTTTTAATATTGCGAATCATTACAACAGCCTCTGATGGAATATTCGGAGAACGTTTTATAATTTTTTCAGCAAGATCACGAATGGATCCGATGATCGCTTCAAATTCAAGTTTTTTTGTTGACGGTGCATATTCTTTTTTACTTACACGAGCCACCATAAATGGCTCCGTTGAATCCATCTGCACAAGATTAAATCTCGAGCGTCCCTGGATAATAGCAGTGATCGAGCCATCAGGCATCTTGAGTACTTTCAGAACACGCGCAACAGTCCCAATCCTAAAGAGATCTTTCTCCTCCGGATCTTCAGTGTCATCGTCTTTCTGCGCAAGTACAGCTATGAGTTTGTTCGTATCATGTGCTTTACGAACAGCTTTCATTGATTTCTCCCTGCCCACCGTAATCGGTATGACAATGCCGGGAAAAAGAATTGTATTTTTTAAAGCCAGGACCGGAAGCAACTCAGGAACTTCCTCTCCATTCAGAATATCATCCTCATCATCCACTGAAATGATGGGCATAAATTCGCTTTCGTCACTCACATCGTTTCCAAAAATCAGGTCATCAAACATAGTCGTGTGCTTATTCAGAATAAAGGCATTTTGCCGCTTAAAACAGGTCAATTTTCATTCCACCCGTTTAACGCCTGCCAAGGAAGCATATTTTAGGTTTTTTTATGCCATTTAGTCAGGAAGAATGCCTTTCTCGAGTATAATAACGCAATCCAGGGGATTAAGTTAGCATTCTAATATTTGGGTGCCGGATAAAGGCATGCCGGACGCTGGACTTGTGAGACTATATCAAGATTATGGTATTACAAAAAAAATGAACCACATAGACACATAGTACACATAGGAAGTCACATAGAAAAATTAGATCTATTCCGCCTTTCCACCTCTTCCGCCTGGTTGCTGAGCTGTAGCACAAGGATGAGTTCAAGCAAGTCGAAGCATTCTGCCTTTTCCTATTCACTACTCACTACTCACTTCTTCCAGGCTACCCACGATTTTCTCCGTCACATCAATTTCAAAGCGCAGATTATCAATGATGAACTCCTGGCGCTCCTGCGTATTTTTCCCCATGTAATATTCAAGGATATCATCGATACTCGTGTTGTCGAGAATCAGGACAGGTTCGAGTTTAATATTCGCACCTATAAAAGCACCAAACTCATCAGGTGATATTTCACCCAATCCTTTAAATCTTGTAATTTCAGGTTTACCTCGTAATTTTTTGATCCCTTCCTGCTTTTCCTTTTCATTATAGCAATAAAAAGTCTTTTGTTTATCACGCACTCTGAAAAGCGGAGTCTCAAGAATAAATAAATGTCCTTCACGTACAAGGTCAGGAAAGAACTGAAGAAAAAATGTGAGCAATAATAACCGGATATGCATGCCATCGACATCTGCATCGGTGGCGATGACCACACGACTGTATCGCAAATCATCAAGTCCGTCTTCAATATTCAACGCGTGTTGAAGAAGATTTAATTCTTCATTCTGATACACAACTTTTTTCGTCAGTCCATAACAGTTGAGGGGCTTTCCACGCAATGAAAATACAGCTTCAGTCTGAACATTTCTTGCTTTCGTCAGTGAACCGGAAGCAGAATCTCCTTCAGTAATAAATATCGTACTCTGATCTTTAAGCTCAGCATCTACACGTGTATTGTCATTCAAATGAACTTTACAATCGCGCAATTTCTTGTTGTGCAGATTTGCTGATTTAGCACGTTGATTGGCTAGTTTTTTAATGCCTGCTATTTCTTTACGTTCCCTTTCGGATTGTTGAATACGTTTCAGAATTTCCTTTGCAGTCTCCGGATTTTTGTGGAGATAATTATCTAATTGCTGGGTTACAAAATCATTGATAAAACCTCTGACAGTGGGACCATCAGGTGCAATATTATTTGAACCCAATTTTGTTTTCGTCTGTGATTCAAATACAGGTTCTTCTACCCTGATGCTGATGGCGCCGATCATCGAAGCGCGAATGTCTTTCGGATCAAAACTTTTATTGAAAAAGTCTCTGAATGTCTTCACTACGGCTTCACGAAATGCTGTGAGATGAGTTCCCCCCTGTGTTGTATACTGACCGTTGACGAATGAATAATATTGTTCGCCATAATGCTGTCCATGTGTCAGTGCGATTTCAATATCCTCACCTTTCAGATGAATGATTGGATAGCGCAGATCTTCATTTGCGGTCTTACGTCCGAGCAAATCAAGCAAACCATCTTTTGAATGAAAAATGCGGTTGTTGTATTTAATCCTGAGCCCGGCATTGAGCCATGCATAATTCCATAATTGCTGTTCTACAAATTCATCCTGGTATTCATAGCCTTTGAATATTTTTTCATCAGGCACAAAAGTTAATATAGTTCCGGTATCTTCTGTTGACTTGATGATTTTTGATTCGTTCTTTATTTCTCCCTGATGAAAAACGGCTTCTTTCGATTTACCATCTCGAATGGCCCGGACAAGAAAATAATCTGAGAGTGCATTTACCGCTTTCGTCCCCACCCCATTCAATCCCACTGATTTTTTGAATGCCTTGGAATCATATTTTCCTCCGGTATTAATTTGTGCAACACACTCCACTACTTTTCCAAGCGGAATACCGCGTCCATAATCCCGGACCGTGACTTTTCCACTCTTGATTTCTACATCAATTTGCTTACCATATCCCATGACATATTCATCAATGGAGTTATCGATGACCTCTTTGAGCAGGACATAAATGCCATCATCAGGAGTGGACCCATCTCCTAATTTTCCAACATACATACCTGGCCGGAGACGGATGTGTTCCTTCCAATCAAGGGTTAAAATATTTGCTTCGGTATACTGAGTCACTGGCGGTTATTTGGTGTCAAATATATGATGGAAAAGTTGAATATAAAGTCTATCGGTTTGCCCCTAAATCCCCTAAAGGGGACTTTTTGTTATGAGCCATCTGAATTTGGATATTTTAATTCAATTGTGAATTGTGGAAAAACCAATTTTGGTTAAAGTGAATTGAGTAGGAAAATATGAAGAAAGTCCCCTTTAGGGGATTTAGGGGCTAATCCCTCTTTGCCATCTCAGGGAGTTCCCGGTGGAAGAAAGTCGGGAAAGCGGCACTGGCGCTGTGCTGGAATCCTTTATCTGCTTTGACTGTGATGTGATAGTCTCGGACAAAATTTTTGAAGAAAGCAGCCAGTTGGTCAACAGGTACATTCCGGCTATTGGGCTTGGGAAAAAAGGCAAGTTGTGATATGGTGCCGTCCTGATTGAAGTAGAGATTGATCCAAAGTTTGACGCCCTTAATGTCAAAGTTCAGGTCACCTGCATAATCTTCAATGTCCATCAGGATATTGGACCATGAGCGATAAGCCAGATCGATATCATCGTGATAAACGGATAAGAATGTAGCGGGGTGAGCCTTGGAAAGTGCCAGGTATTGATCTTCATATTCACCGATCAAAAAGACGCTGGGGGCAGAGATAACAGTCACATCGGATTGAGCGTAAGCTTGGTCCAGGAGGAAGGCGAGTGTTATGGCAATCAGATACTTCAAATTAAGGGTGCTATTTATAAACGTTCTGATTAACGCTTCGAATATATAAAACATTCAGTATATCAGGGAAACTTTTGGTCAAAGGGTAATGGTCATGGCGGCGTGTTAAGTCAAAGGTCTCAGGATTTAGGCTCTAATAACCAATCCTGAGAACTATACTCGCTGCCATGACCATTACCCTAAGACCCTTCCAATGTTATCACTGAATTAATATTAAATTTAACGTTCACGGAGCTTGTCAAAGTGACCTTCTTCTAAAATTTGTCCTCATTATGGCCATAGATATCAATTTAGGCTTCTTTATTATCGGCGGTTTTTGGCTTGGATATTCAAAAGGGATTGTAGCTACTTTATTTTCAGTGTTGGAGTACATAGTGGCTATGCTGATCACGCTTGGATTTTCGCCATACCTATCAGGATTTTTAACAGATACTTTAAAGCTGGATCGAATGGTTGCTCTCATTCTGAGCACTTTTGTATTTTTTCTTGCCACTCTCTTTCTGATCAAATGGCTCACAAAAAAAATTGAAGCATCTCTCAAAAAAGGAAAACTCAGCGGATCAACTAAAATAATGGGTGGAATCGTCATGATGCTTGTCAGTGTTTTTGTATACAGCGTACTGCTTTGGTTAATTAATTATTATGGTTTGATCAATGAGAAAATCAAATTGGCCAGCTTTTCTTATCCGACTCTTGAAGCCATTCCTGCCACTTCGAAAAATTTGATACTAGACTTAAAACCAATTTTTCAACGTTATTGGGAACTCATACAGGATTCTGTAGGTGACCACCCGACAACAACACCGGGATCCAAATAGTACGCATCTGGCTTGGCTGACCAACTTCTATCTGATCAGGAATTAATCCAAAGTTATCGCAGTGGAAAAAACCGTGATGCACTGGGCACACTATATCTCAGGTACATGGAACTCGTCTATGGTGTATGCCTGAAATATTTCGGCCAGCCTGAACTTGCGCAGGATGCAGTCATGGACATCTATGAGCATGTCAACCGGAAAATTCCCAATCATGAAGTTGAAAATTTTCCGGCCTGGCTTTATATGGTGAGTAAGAATCATTGTCTGCAGGTACTTCGTAAAAAAAGCAATTCTTTAACAGTGTCCCTGGATGATCACATTATGCAAAATGGCCAGGAATGGCATCAGGAGGATGATGCATTTGAGTTAACTGTTTCGGTAGATCAGGAAGAACGGCTGAATGTATGTATCGAAGAACTACCTGATAAGCAGAAGATGTGTATCCGGATGTTTTATTTTGAGAAAAAATCATATGCAGATATTTGTGAATTGACGCTTCTTCCGATGGATCATGTACGATCGAATATTCAGAACGGCCGGCGGAATTTGAAAAAATGTATGCTCAGTAAACAACGACTTGGATCAGGAAAAAACATATAAGTGGATACAGGATCGGATTCGTGATCTTCATGCGGGCAAACTGTCTGCAGAGGATCGTCTGCGCATGGAAGAGCTGGCGAAGACTGATCCATTTGTGCAGGATGCGATGGAAGGTTATCAGGCTAATCCTGATCATGATCA
>JBATMM010000434.1:0-2254 GCA_049289835.1 Saprospiraceae bacterium
TGCCGAAGGTTTAATACAACTATTCGGCAGTTTTCAAACTGCGATAAAAATTTAAGGGCTTCAGGTCAATTATAATAGTCCTGGAGCATGCCTGTTTAGTTGTATCTGTAATTGAGTTAGTATTGGAAAGGATATATTTTTGAAGGTAGTGTCATAAGAGAAAGGTGTGTGGGTTTTAATATTTATGATAATTAAAGGATAGAATATTTCATTAATTATAGGTAGGCTTGCTCAGGTCAATCACGTCGGATAGAAATTTTATATTGAGAAAATTTGGATATTTAATTTATCGTTTTACCTTAGGTAAAGTTTGCTGATGAAGTAAATCTATTGTTTAATGAACACCGCATTCATCTTTAAACCATTTACATAGCGTTTACAATTTCTGAACAGAAATCATTTTTTAAGAGAACACTTCTTTTAGTACTGTAAAATTATTCCAATTCCGAAAGGAGTCCTATGATTCTTATTCATCGATCTGACAAGTGTCAGATTAGATATTTAAATAATGCATAAGCTTTCTCTCCTCTTTCTCTTATTCATTTATGGTGCAATTGCGCATAGTCAGAATAGTATGAAGCGTCTAAAATCTGAGGCCGGCTTTTCCACCAGGGATACAAATGCATTCCATTTGACGAATCTTCGCTTTCAGGCAGAAGTCTCACGCAAAGGAGAATTAAATCTGGACTCTTTCCGCCTGCTGGGCAATATAGCTATTCAAGAGAGTAAAAAAACCAATTATGAAAAAGGACTGATCGAAATATATCTTGGGCTTGGGTCCGGTTATGTATATAAGGCGGCAGTAGACGGGGCAGTAGACTCTGCTAAATTTTACTATTCACTTGCTATCAATCAGGCTGCTGCTATCAGGGATACCAGCTTGTTATCAAAAGCCTATTCGGGATATGGGTGGACATTGGTGTATGATCATTCAGACTACCGGGGTGCGATTGATACTTCGTTGATGGCATGCAGTTTAGCTAAAGCCACTAATGACACAGCACTACTCATAGAGGCCAATACCAAACTTGTTAAAATCTATTTTGAAGCGAGTAAACTATTGGAAGCTTTTAAGCTATGTACAGACTTGCAACATCTTTGCGAGATCCGAAAAGATACCATTGCGCAAATCAATAATTATTATATGTTCGGCTCCATCTATGCCAGGATGAATTTGTTTAAGAAACAAATGAGTATGGTATATAAGGGGCAGGAACTCAATACCAAAAAGAACGATACCTCTTTTCTGTATACCATAAACCTTACAGCTTCCAACGGGCACCTTTTTAAACATCAATATGATTCTGTCCTATATTATTCAAGGCTGAACCTGGCGTATTGTGAACATCTAAACCTGATGCCAAATTGCTATGCTAACATCGCAAAGGCATATCTGGAAACCAATCAATTGGATAGTGCGAGATATTATTATGAACTGATCATGGACTACCATCATATACATAGTACCTATATCGATACCTATCTCTATTTAGATCTGGGAAGAATTGAATACAAATCAGGAAACATGCTTAAGGCGCTGAAATATTATAAAAAAGCAGAAGCAGATATCTCAAAACCTTCTCTTCCTACACAAGCCGATATCTATAAGACCTTGTATGAGTATTATGATGATCAACAGAAAATTGAACCGGCACTTCATTATCTTAAGAAATATAAAACCTGGTCAGATAGTATCTCCAATCAACAATATGGAATGTCTGTGGTGGCATTTGAATCTTCATTATTGAAGGAGCAAAATCAACTTTTATCAACGGAAAAGGAATATGAATCGATCCTTGCCGAAAAGCAAAGAAATGAGAAAAACATAGCCCTCGTGGGAACGGCGTTGGTTTTCATGTTGATTGTATTTGGGTTCAATTGGTACAGAAAACAGAGAAGTTTGAAACATAATCAGATGCTCATGACTGAACGCCTGAGGATAAGCCGTGAGTTGCACGATGAAGTAGGAGCTGCCCTCAGCGGAATTGCCATGTATAGTCATGTTGCCACGGAACAGTTGAAAAATGAAAAAACGTTAGAGGTGCAACACTCACTCTCATTCATGCAAAAATCCGCAGGGGAGATGGTCAATAAACTAAGTGACATTGTCTGGCTGATCAATCCTGAACAAGACACCATAATAGAGATTTTTGGAAGGCTAGGAGAATATGCCAAGAAAATGACCTTGGTCAGAAATATGCAGATAAGAATTGATCTACCTACAGATTTAGCCGGCAAACACGTTCCCCTGGAG
>JBATMM010000435.1:0-5938 GCA_049289835.1 Saprospiraceae bacterium
TAACTACTTATACATGAAAAATCAATTATTAAATCTTGTAATAGCAGTAGCTGCGATTACATTTTGCTTCTCATCGTGCAAGCCAAAAAATCTTGGCAGCGCTGTGAGTGGTGATGCTGCTTCAAAAACATACGTTGCTCCTGGTCATTATGACGAATTCTATAATTTCGTCAGTGGTGGGTTTAGCGGTCAAATGTCTGTCTATGGATTACCCAGCGGCAGACTTTTGCGCGTAATTCCCGTATTCAGTGTTGATCCTGAAAAAGGATGGGGATACAGTGAAGAAACAAAACCCATGCTCAATACCTCTCATGGATTTGTTCCATGGGACGATCTGCACCACGTCGAGCTTTCACAAACCAATGGCGAAGTGGATGGCAGATGGGTCTTTGGAAATGCCAATAACACACCTCGTGTAGCACGCATCGACCTGACGACTTTCCGTACTGCAGAAATCATTGAATTGCCAAACAGTGCCGGCAATCACTCCTCACCTTTCATCACGGAGAATACAGAATATGTGGTAGCAGGTACCCGGTTCAGTGTTCCTCCGGATAATGATAATGGTGATGTGCCAATCAATACCTATAAGGAAAATTTCAAAGGACACATCAGTTTTATCGCAGTCGATAAAGAAACCGGACATATGAGTATCGCTTTTCAATTGCGATGCCCGGGTGTCAATTTTGACCTGAGTCATGCCGGAAAAGGCCCATCACATGGTTGGTTTTTCTTCTCTTGCTACAACACTGAGCAAGCCAATACTTTATTGGAAGTGAATGCTTCGCAGAAAGACAAGGACTTCATCATGGCAGTCAACTGGAAGAAAGCAGAAGAATATGTCAAAGCCGGAAAGGGAAAGAAAATACCTGTTCAGTATTCTCATTCCATGTGGGATGAAAAGACACATTCGGGTAAATCTGAAATGATAAAGGAAGTTTTGGTATTGGATACCAAGGAACTTACAGATATCTGTTACATGATCCCATGTCCAAAATCACCTCATGGATGTGATGTAGATCCTACAGGAGAATACATCGTAGGTAGTGGGAAGCTGGCAGCACTTATTCCTGTATTTAGTTTTACAAAATTGCAGGATGCTATTGCTAAAAAAGATTTTGATGGTGAATATCAGGGTATCAATGTGGTCAAGTATGAATCCGCATTGTACGGTGAAGTACAAAAACCAGGCCTTGGTCCATTGCATACTGAATTTGATGCTAATGGTAATGCATACACATCTTTCTTCGTATCCTCTGAAGTGGTGAAGTGGAATATTAAGGACCTTAAGGTACTTGACAGAGTTCCGACGTATTATTCTGTGGGCCATTTAATGGTTCCCGGAGGCGATAGCAGAAAACCATTTGGTAAATATCTCGTGGCGTACAATAAGATTACAAAAGATCGTTACCTGCCTACAGGCCCTGAATTGTCGCAGAGTGCACAGCTTTTTGATATCAGTGGAGATAAGATGCAATTGATTCTGGATTATCCGACCATAGGTGAGCCCCATTATGCACAGGCAGCTCCTGCGGATCTGATCACAAAGAATCAGTTGAAGATTTTCAAGATGGCAGACAATGGTCACCCATATTTTACAAATGGTGAAAAGGAAGCTAAGGTGGTCAGAGAAGGTAATAAAGTACATGTCTATATGACGACCATACGTTCACATTTTGCACCTGATAATATTGAGGGTATTAAGATGGGCGATGATGTTTATTTCCATGTTACTAATCTTGAACAGGACTGGGATGTTCCTCACGGATTTGCTATCAAAGGCGCTGTCAATGCTGAGCTTCTGATCATGCCGGGAGAAACGATGACACTCAGATGGACACCTGATAAGACAGGTATATTTCCATTCTACTGTACGGACTTCTGTAGTGCTCTTCACCAGGAAATGCAGGGCTATATCAGGGTCTCACCTACGAACAGCAATGTTCCATTGACATCCAGCCTTGGAGGGCAGGCTTCGGGAACATCTGAAGTGAATTAGAGAAACTACTGTTTAGTTTGTCAAGGGGTACAAATGGTAGTTCTTTCATTTGTACCCTTTGTTTTTTAAATGATGAGATATGAATCCGGAAAATAAAATCAAAGGTCTATCAAGAGCGATCCTTATCCTATCCGCTATCCTTTTGGCTACCAATATCTTTTTACCGATCTGGAAGATACAGTTATGGGCTCCGCAGTATCCGGAAGGACTCGCTTTACTTATCTATGCAAATAAGCTGGCCGGTGATGTCGACATCATCAATGGATTGAACCATTATATCGGAATGCAAACACTGCATGCTGAAAATTTTATTGAATTTTCAATACTCAGGTATATCCTTGGTTTTTTTGTCGCTTTTATTTTAGTGACGGCACTGATTGGCCGGAAAAAGGCAGTGTATGTATTATTTATAATCTTTGTATTGTTTAGCATCCTGGCCATGGTTGATTTTTACAGATGGAATTACAATTACGGACATCACCTTGATCCCAAAGCAGCGATCAAGGTGCCCGGCATGTCGTATCAGCCACCACTCATAGGTTATAAGAAATTATTGAATTTCGGCGCATATTCAATGCCGGACATCGGTGGCATTTTATTTATGGCATCTGTCCTCTTGGTATTAGTGGTCATCCTCATAGAGAAAAATGTATTTACGAAATTATTTAAAAGAAAAACCGCATCGACAGTTGCAGCTGTTATTCTCGTATTCATTTCTTTCACCTCATGTACTTTACCGGGCCCAAGACCTATAAAATTAAATGCGGATAATTGTGATAATTGTAAGATGACCCTGACCAATGAGCAGTATGCAACGCAAATCGTGACGGTCAAAGGGAGACAATACGTTTTTGATGATTTGGCATGCATGGTGGCCTACACGAAATCTCATGCAAAGGCAGATTTTCTGAACTATTACATTGCCGACTTCGCTCATCCATCGGAGTTCATTGACGTTGATCACGCTGTACTTTTGCAAAGTGATAGCCTGCATAGCCCAATGGGTGGAAACATCATCGGATTTGAAAATCGTGACAGTGCGAAATACTACCAGGTAAAGCTGAATGCCAAAAAGGTTACATGGACTGAACTTTCCCGTTGATTGAATCCATGCAGTATTTATTCTCCATATCCTTCAGGTTTGGCCTGATCATTTTCCATTTATGTATTGTCATTCAAGTCTGCTCTGCCACAACATACCCTGTCGGTGCCGGACATTCTTATACAACCATCAAATCTGCCATTGATGAAGCGACTACAGGAGATACAGTCATGGTGTATGGAGGAGTATATGCGGAAGGCAATATTATTGTAGCCAAATCCATATCCCTGATAGGCCTGGACTGGCCGGTTTTGGATGGAAAGCTTAAATACGAAGTCCTGTCTGTTAAAGCTGATCATGTATTGATCACCGGATTTAAAATTCAATATTCCGGACATGCATCCCTGGATGATCCTTGTGGGATTAAAGTGTATGACAGTCAATATGTCAATATCATCGATAATGAATTGAATGATAATTTCTTTGGCATATATCTTCAGTATTCTAAACATTGCATCATCAGGGACAATAAGATTCATTCTTCCGGAACTGAGGAGCAGCAAATCGGCAATGGTATACATTGCTGGAAAAGTGACAGCCTCCAGATTATCGGCAACACGATATCCGGACACAGGGATGGCATCTATTTTGAGTTTGTAAAGAATTCGGTGATCTGGCGGAATATATCTCACGACAATATCCGGTATGGTCTTCACTTTATGTTTTCAAATGATGACGCTTATATCACCAATTACTTTCACCATAATGGAGCAGGGGTAGCCGTGATGTTTACAAAGGATGTAAAAATGTTCAATAATACCTTTATGGACAATTGGGGTGATGCTGCGTATGGTTTGTTATTAAAAGAAATTTCGGATAGTTACATTTACAACAATCGATTCGTTGGAAATACCTCAGGCATATTTATGGAAGGAACAAACCGTGTCCGGGTGGAGAGCAATATATTTAAGGATAATGGATGGGGCATGAAAATACAGGCTAGTTGTATGGATAATGAAATCATCCGGAATAATTTTATCAGGAATACATTTGATGTCAGTACCAATGGTACATTAGTGCTCAATACATTTGACCATAACTACTGGGATGAATATGAAGGATATGATCTTAATAAGGATAGTATCGGGGACATACCCTACAGGCCATTGAGTCTTTTTTCAGTCATCGTCGAAAAAAATCCGCCTACAATGCTTTTGTACAGAAGTTTTATTGTGACACTTCTTGACCGGTCTGAAAAAATGATTCCTACGCTTACGCCTGACAATTTTATAGATGAGGTACCTTCCATGCAAGCTATTCCCTTATGATTGAAATTCAACACATTTCGAAACAGTTCGGGAAGTTTCAGGTGCTCAAAGATGTAAATCTTACTTGTGCGCCGGGCCAATGTATAGCGCTGATCGGACCAAACGGTTGTGGTAAAACCACCCTGATCAAAAGCATACTGGGTATGGTCATTCCCACCTCCGGGACGATTTTATTTAATGGAAATAATATAGCGAGTGATTATCACTATCGTCATCAGATAGGGTATATGCCGCAGAAGGGCAGATACCCGGATAACATGACCATAGGACAAGTGTTTGACATGATCAAGGATATCCGGAATACGAAAAGTGAACTTGATGAGCAATTGATCGATGCCTTCAGGCTCAACGATATCATGGATAAAAAAATGATGAACCTTTCGGGGGGTACGACGCAGAAAGTAAGTGCGTCACTCGCTTTTTTATTTAATCCTGATGTATTGATTCTTGACGAACCAACGGCCGGACTGGATCCCCTCGCCGCCGAAATACTCAAAGAAAAAATTATCGCGGAGAATAAAAAAGGGAAATTAATATTCATCACCTCCCATCTCCTCAGCGAACTTGATGACCTGGTGACGGATGTCGTGCTGATGCAGGAAGGGGATATACGATTTCATATGACGACGTCCCTTCTGAAGGAACAAACAAACACAACGAGTTTGGCGAAGGCGATCACGTTCATACTAAAGCGCGACCATGTTCAATAAAATTCAAAAATTCATATTATTTGATATACTAAAAAACAGGATCGTCATCGCCTATACGCTTCTGCTGGCTGTGCTGGCATGGAGTGTGTTCAGCCTGGAGGATGACAGTAATAAAGGCGTACTCACTTTGTTAAATATTGTGTTGCTGACGACACCACTGGTCAGTATCATATTCACCACGATCTATTTGTACAATAGTGCTGAGTTTATTGAATTGCTGCTCAGTCAACCGGTGCGCAGAAGTAAGATCTGGGCTGGGCTATTTTTGGGTCTGTTCTTTTCATTGGCATTATCATTCCTGGTGGGTGCGGGTATTCCAATTCTGCTTTTTGTACCGGGCCGGACTGCGTTTATTTTACTCGTGATGGGCTTATTGATTACGGCTATTTTCGTGTCACTTGGATTTTTGTGTACTATCCTGGCGAGAGATAAGGCAAGAGGTATAGGCATTGCTATATTGCTATGGTTGTATTTCAGTTTATTATTTGATGGCTTGGTATTATTCCTCCTATTTCAATTTGCCGATTATCCGATTGAGAAAGCGATGGTCGGTGTCTCTGCTTTGAACCCGATTGATTTGGCCCGCATATTCATCATCCTTCAATTGGATGTCTCTGCGATGCTTGGGTATACCGGGGCGATATTCAAAGATTTTTTTGGGACAGGTTTAGGAGCGGTGCTTGGGTTTTTACTCTTGTGTCTTTGGACCGTGATTCCGTATTTGATTTCGTTGAGGAAGTTTGTGCGGAAGGATTTGTGATCATAACTATATTTTTCCCTCAAACAATTCATTCAGATAGTTCCTATCGAGTTCCTGGAACAAAATGTGGTTATTCTTAAACTCCTGCCTATTTAAGTT
>JBATMM010000436.1:0-4901 GCA_049289835.1 Saprospiraceae bacterium
CATGGTCAGAACAATCCAAAGCCAGCTGAATCCTCCGGCATCATCAATATGTTTGCCTGTCAGTAAATAGCACCATCCATACGCAAACGCCAGTAATCCAATAAATAATGAGATGGATTTGCTCCAATAAGGTAATATAATATCCGTCCGAAAAGCAACGATGGCATTGAGGATGATGAAACAAAATATCATCGCGGTCCCTATGATCCAGGTACCCGAATTTACTTCCAGTAATTCATAGTGATGGGGCATCATTTTGTCAATCAAACTGAATACGATCATCATGCCGGCTACAAGAGCAGCCTGATTGAGCGGTTTTTGAAATATAGTGATCAGTCTTGATTCTTCTGTCATTTCAATTCTTTTACAAATACACCTGTAAGATCATAATCTGAAGCCCCTGTGATTTTGGCTACCACAAATTCTCCGGGTATAAGCTTTCTATCTGTTGATTCGATCCAAACTTCATTGTCAACTTCAGGAGAATCATATTCAGTACGACCTACAAATTGGCCCCCTTCCTTTCGGTCAATTAATATTTTCAACTCACGACCTACGAGTGATGCATTGTGGGCTGATGAAATGGATTGTTGGATGTCCATTATTGCTTCTGCTCGTTCTTTTTTGATTTGCGCAGGTACATCATCATTCAATACATACCCTCTGGTGCCTTCTTCATGCGAATATTCAAAAACCCCTACCCTGTCGAATTTTGTTTCTTCTACAAAACGACAAAGAGCCTCATGATCTTCCTGCGTTTCTCCGGGGAACCCAACTAAAAAAGTAGTTCTGATCCGAATCTCCGGATGGATTTCTCTGATCGTTTTGATAAGCTCGCTTGTCTCTTCACTTGTGATTTGTCTTCGCATCGCTTTCAATACAGGATCACTGATATGTTGCAATGGCATATCGAGATAATTGCAGATCTGCGGATGACGCTTCATCGCTTCAATTATTTCTATTGGAAATTTATGTGGGTATGCATAGTGAAGACGAATCCACTCGATGCCATTTACTTGACATAACTGATCAAGTAATTCCGGTAATGCTCTTCTTTGATAAAGATCAAGACCATAATATGTGAGCTCCTGGGCGATCAGAATTAATTCTTTTACACCGCGATTCGCCAGATGAGTAGCTTCTTTGACAAGGCTTTCCATGGTCCTCGAGACATGTTGACCACGCATCAGTGGAATAGCACAAAAGGAACACGTACGATTACAGCCCTCAGATATTTTCAGGTAGGCATAATGTGCCGGAGTGACGATGCTGCGTTCGCCGAGAAGTTCATCCCGGTAAGTAGCACCCATCGTGTTGAGCAAAGATGGAAGCTCCATGGTGCCGAAATAAGCATCAACTTCCGGGATCTCCTGTTCGAGATCATCTTTGTATCGCTGGGAGAGACAACCGGTCACATATAATTTTTCGAGGCGGCCTTGTTTTTTTTCATCAGCGTATTCAAGGATCGTGTTGATGGACTCTTCTTTGGCCAGATCTATGAATCCGCAGGTATTGATGATGACGACAGGAGCATGACGGTCTGTTTCATGCTGGACATTAAATTGATTAGCTTCGAGCTGAGATTTGAGCACTTCAGAATCGACGATATTTTTACTGCATCCGAGGGTGATGATTTTTACTTTTTTCGGATGTATGGATTTAGTACGCAAGAGAATTGAAGCTGATGATAGATAACGCAAAGATATTCCAAATTCAAGACCTCGTGGAGAGGCTGGTCAAGCCAGATAATATGCATATCCAGTCGGACGTTTACAAAAATATGATCAGATGTCTTACACTCCTGTTGATCGCTGCTTTACCAGGCATTTGCCAGGGCCAATTTAGTTTAAATGCACGGTATACTTTAGGACAATCTGATGTCCTTTCAAAGGCATTTATCTATCAGAATGGGCAGCATGTTTCACTTGAATATAATTTCAGACTAAAGCAAAAAAGACTTGAATTTAGACCAGGCATTGGTTACCGGAATACATTTAACGGAGAGTTTGGAGATGGTCATTTCTCGGCGGCTGATCTGGATGTAGGTGTTGCCATTTATCCCTTTGATTTTGCCGGCGATTGTCATTGTCCAACGTTTTCAAAGGAGGGTGAACTTTTCAAAAAAGGATTTTTTCTGGAAGTAATACCAGGCGTGGGTCTACAAAAATTCGAACGGGTTGATTCCAGGATCAGCGACCATTTGCCATTTCCCATTCAAAATAAACATCTTATTGGAAAAATTGGAGGGGCCGCAGGTCTTGATATAGGAATTCTCAGACAATTGACCCTAACGCCGATGATCTCAGTTACATATTTGACATCGACTTATTGGGATGGGTTAAATACAGATGGTACGATCTCAAAATTGAATGATTATATGTACTATGGTTTTGGAATCCGTTTGACTTATTCGATCAAAGAGAAATTTTTACGCAGGAGACATTGACGATAACATTCCCAGATTACAATTCCAGCAGTTGTAGCTACATTAAGTGAATGTTTAATTCCGTCCTGAGGAATTTCAAGACTTGTAGTACACATAGAGAGCACTTCTGCATCGACACCACGCATTTCATTTCCAAAAATCAAAGCCAATGGAAAGTGAGCGATCATATCCATTTGCTCCAGATGAATTGACCGGTCAGTTTGCTCCACAGGCATGAGATTGTAACCTTTAGAGGCCAGTGTTTGCAATGCTTCTTTCGTGGTTTGGTGATAGAACCAGGTTACGGAAGATGTTGCGCCAAGAGCTGTCTTCAATATTTCTGTATGGGGTGGTTTCACCGTGATGCCGCAGAGATAAATCGCTTCTACTGAAAATGCATCACATGTCCTGAAGATAGCCCCGACATTCAATCCTGATCTGATATTATCAAGGACGATGACCACCGGCATCTTTTCAGAAGATTTGTATTCTTCAAGAGCCGGCCGTTGGAGCTCATCCATCGAAAGTTGTTTCATCGGACACGAAATAAGCGATAAAAACCTTAAGCCCAGTGGTGCCACCAGTACTCGTGCCACCAGTACTCGTGCCACGAGGTCATAACGCCCTGAGAGTCAATGTCTCCAGCCCCTTTTCCAGATACACTTTTGTGCAAATAAGTATGCTCGTCGAATTCAAATTTAGATTTTCCATTATTCCATTCTGAAACCTCCTCATTGCCCTCTGACTTCTGCTCACTACTTTTAATATCTCACATGACCCTGACAAAACAAGAACTCCTTCCAAATCTGCTGGCGGCTATTATTTTATATGCTACAGTCCTTATCTATCAGGGCTATCAATATGGTCAGGGAGATCAGACTCAAATACTCCCCTGTCTTTGGGCTCAGGATCATCCCGGCACTTATGCTGCTGATCACTATGTGCAGCATTACTTATCCAGCGGAACAAACGAAAGAACAATTTTTCATTTTTTACTCAGACATATTGGTTATGATCAACCCTGGTTAGTCTGGATTTGGCATGCCTTGTCAGCCATTGCTCTTATACTTGCATGGATATCGATTGCATCCTTCTTTATAAAAAATAAAGTTTTGGTATGGTTGTGTATTGGTTTGATACTCACTCTTGGATTTCATACATCTATAGGATCGAATGAGCTTTACTACAATCTTTTTATTCCCAGCCTTCCAGCAAAGGCACTGGCATCATGGGCATTTTATTATTGGCTGAAAGAGAAATATTTTAAATGGTCAGCGCTGTTAATTCTTGCAGGATACTTGCAACCATTGGTTGGGCTTCAGATTTTTTTACTCACAGGTATAGTATTGGTTGTAGCTAAAACAATGAAAGGTAATGGTAAATCAATACCCTGGCGTTTCATCCTGATATACCTTATTGCGAGTCTTCCCTGGTATTATGCTTTAGCAAAAAATAATGGAGGCCATACAGATCCTGTAGCCTTTATGAATATCATGGAGTTTCGCCTTTCACATCATTTTTTTGCTTCTTATTTCGGAGGGTTCAATTTATTGTTGGGAGCAATATTTGCAATGATATGTATCCTGTTTTATAGCGGAAAGATGAAATGGATTTTTATCACCATTGTCATCGGATGTGTTGGATATGAAATCGGTGTTGAACTGCTGAGATGGCCACTAGCATTGTATACGCAGTGGTGGAAGACAACCATCTGGATGGAAGCATTTGCTTTTGTAGCGGTATTTGCTCAGATTGAAAAAATCGATTTTCTCAATACTATAAGCCAAAGGATGAAACTCGTAGTACCACTTTTACTTTTGGCCTTTGTCAGTCTGTACAGATTGTCAGGACTTTTTAGTCCGAAACCTGATGATATGTTTCCATGGTCATCTGCATCCGATGATATTGACATAAGTGAAATGGCAAATAAAGCGACACCTGACAACGCAGTCTTTATTGTTCCCCCTGATCTAACTGCTTTCAGATGGTATTCCAAACGGAGCCTTTATGTGGATTATAAAGCAATGATTCATAATGAGACATTTCTGAAAAACTGGTATGAGAGAATTGGAAACGTGTATGATTATGATCTTGAATCAAAAAAATCAGGTGTGAATTTTTCCTCACACGCCGCTGAAATACTTTCATCACCTTCGTCCGTAATGATTGCGAAATGGAAGAATGTCGGCATCACACATCTCATATCTTCAGCATCTTCCATCGACGGCCTCGAGCTTGTCGGTCACAATCATAGTTTTAGTCTATATAAAATTCCCTGAAATATAATCTGATGCCGATTAACTGCCGGACTGATTATTTTCACAAAAGCTAAAACCAAATAGCCTGCTCTGCCGTATATAAACCAGATTTTCAGGATTATTCAGGCACAATTTCAAAAATGATCAACTTGACTAAACTAATACTCATCTCCCTATTTTGTTTTTTTCAGTCCTTTTGGCTATCTGCACATAATATC
>JBATMM010000437.1:0-2641 GCA_049289835.1 Saprospiraceae bacterium
TGGTTGTAAGGTGCGGGAATAGCCTTCGGATGATAGTCAAATAGGCGAGGAACGAAAGAGCAAACTACATATGCTTTTGTTTCAAATGTCTGATGCACCGGTGGTGGCTGATGCACTCGTCCGGTAATGGGTTCAAAATTATGAATTGAAAAACCGTATGGAAAATTATAACCATCCCAACCGACGACATCAAAAGGATGAGTAGCATAAACAAGCTCGTGCATAAAACCTTGTTTTTTGATTTTGATCAGAAAATCGCCTTTCTCGTCATGCGTCACAAGGTCTGACGGCATTTTATAATCCCGTTCGCAAAATGGGGAGTGTTCTAATAACTGACCAAACCAATTCCGATATCTTTTTGGTGTATAGATAGGATGAAATGATTCAGCATATAGAAGTTTATTTTCTGATGTATCAAAATCCATTTGATAAATCATTCCTCTGGGAATCACCAGATAATCTCCGTATTCGAAAGGTATATTTCCAAGGAATGTGCGAAGTGTACCTGAGCCTCTGTGGATAAAAATTAATTCGTCGCAATCTGCATTTTTATAAAAATAATTATTCAACGACCTGGTAGGAGCGGCGAGGCCAATATGGATGTCTTTGTTGACCAATAAAGGATGTCGTGATTCTACGATGTCTCCACCCGCCGGTACTTCAAATCCTTTTAAGATGCGGGCGGTGAGGTTTCGTTCGACAGCGATAGTAGGTGTGACATCTTTCGGGGCGCCAATGCTTCTGACCTGCGTAGGCCTGTGAAGATGGTATAACAGAGAGGCCATGCCATCAAATCCCACCGTTCCGAAAAGTTGTTCATAGTAAATTCCTCCGCCGGGTTTCTCAAAGATGGTATGACGCTTAGGAGGTATTGCTCCTAGTTTATGGTAGATGGGCATGCTTTTTTCCCCAAAATTACAAGTTTTGTTTAGAAAGGTGAAAGAGTGGAAAGTGGAAGGATATTATCTTTATAAAGTGAGACCCGTTCAAAATCATATCATATCCATTTTTTTAGTAGTCATCTGTACGTTTTCATTAAATGCTCAATGGGTAGATCATTTTGAAAATCCCTGCGGATTAAATGACTGGATGGACCTTCAGCAAACAGAGGGATGGAATATTCAATGCATGGAATCACATGATATCAGTCTGACGCATCCAGGTGAATTTACGATGATGCCATACACGGTCACATGGTATGAAGATCGCAGAGGACCATTATTTTACAAATTAGTTCAGGGTAGTTTTGTTTTAACATCTACAATTCAGGTAAGCAACAGGCTTGAGAATGCCATTCCGGGATCAGCGTTTAGTCTTGGAGGCCTTATGATCAGGAATCCTAAAACATTAACGAATGGTGCTGCAGGATGGCAACCCGGTCATGAAAATTATATATTTCTATCCATCGGAAGAGGCTCCACAGGTCATCCATCATGCCCAGGATGTCCTGCTCCGCATTTTGAAGTTAAATCCACCACCAATAGTGTTTCTGATCTGAATTTGACGGCTATTAATTTTACAACAGCGGATATCAGACTTATACGGTTGGGTGCCGCAATATTTGTTTTGTATCGATTTCCAAATCAGGCTTGGGTCGTGCACAGGCGATATTCAAGGCCTGATCTCAGTGATACTTTACAGGCAGGTATGGTGACATATACGGATTGGGATAAAGCATCAACGTATCAGACTACATTTCACAACAGCCATGTGATGAATGCAAGTTTGAATCCTGATCCCAGCAGTAATCCATCATTACCATTTGCACCAAATATTACTTCCCGATATAGTTTTTTGCAGATGTTACCTACTTCACTTCCTCCTTCATGGAGCGGATTGAATTTAATGGATGTGAATCAGGTGACTGATGCGATGATCCTCAGTCAGTATGGCAGCATTATCCAGATTCCATCCCCTTCTACATACCCGGTGTGGTTAGGAAGAACTAATTCAAATTGGAATACGATGTCGAATTGGTTATCGGGTGCGTTGCCGAATGCAACAGATAGTATTCGAGTAAGTCCATGTAATTGCACGATGACAAATTGCATGATGTTGCCTGTAGGAAATACAATCATATCAGGGATGACGATCGTAGAAGGGGCAACGATCACAGTGCCAGCGGGGGCAACGCTAACGATACATGGGCACCTGACCAATCATGGACATATTGATGTGTATGGAAATTTATTTACAGACGGGGAGCCTCAGAAATATGTACATAATTATGGTACGATAGATTGTAAGCCCGGAGGACAGATGATAGTCCATCCTTAGAGAACATCGAAACGGGGATATTTTGAATTAATAATATTTTCGGGGATTGTAAAGGTGGAGTTTCGGAAACCTATATCAAAAAGTATATAAGCAATATACGTGCACTTCGTAAGCGTTTGTAAACGTTTGTAAACGGCTTTTATATAGCGTTGATTATCAGATAGTTTTGAATAAAAAACTGTAAAAAAGTATATAAGCAATATACGTGCACTTCGTAAGCGTTTGCAAGCGTTTGTAAACGTTTGTAAACGGTTTTTGTATTGTGGTGATTATCAGGTAGTTTTGAGTTAAAGCTATGGAAAAGTATATAAGCAATATACGTGCACTTCGTAAACGTTTGTAAACGTTTGTAAACGGCTTTAAC
>JBATMM010000438.1:0-15088 GCA_049289835.1 Saprospiraceae bacterium
ATATAAGAATGCAAATTGCCTGGCCGATTCATCAGTAGCTGTAACGGGAAGCCCGACTGCAGTACATGACAATTGTACAGCAACACCTGCGGTAACACATTCAGATGTAGTGACTCAGGGATGTACAGGTAGTTATAGCATAGCTCGTACATGGCATGTCGTTGATGCCTGTCTGAATGCAGCATTTGATCAGGTACAGGTAATTACTGTAAGCGATACTATCAAGCCTGTCGTCACCGCCGGCACCATCGCAGGCTGCTATAACTCAGTCGCAGCAGCCGAAGCAGCAGCCATCGCCGCCACAACCGCCGTCGATAATTGCTCTGCAGTCCTAAAAACGGCAGTAACTGTAACCACCGCCTGCGATTTCGCGATCGTCGTTACCGCAACCGATGCATGTGGCAATAGCAATTTTGTCACGTACACCACATTAAACAGTTGTCAGAACGTCCGCCTGAAAGTCATGCTTGAAGGTCCTTATAACCCATCAACTGACATCATGGACAATACACTTAATGTCAATCATGTTTTACCGGGTCAGGATAAGTCATTATCCCCAAGCATAACCATTCAGGCATTAGCGCCGTATACACCATTCGGACAGCCATATAGTGTAGCTCCATGGAATTTTATTGGCAACAGCGGTTCTACCTACGGTGATCCTTCTGCCCCCGGAGCTCCATCAGGTGTCACTCCTTACCCAGCCAACGTTGTAGATTGGGTATTGGTGACCGTCCGACATAATGGCATTCTTCCCGCTAATAATGTTTGGTCATGTGCAGGATGGGTTTATACCGATGGCCATGTCACGTTCCCTGATCCATGTGGATCACTGGTATTCGTCCCGGGTGATCAGTATTACATACTTGTACAACATAGAACCCACCTTGGTGTATTGTCTCCTTTACCGGCTAATCTGACTTGTGGAGGCATGGTGATCGATTGGAACTTTACCTCAGGCGATTCGTACGCACCTCTTTTCAGGTATGGACAAAAGCAGGTTGAACCAGGGGTATGGGCAATGTATGCTGCGAATGGAGAACAAGAAACCTCCATAGCTGCCATCAGCTCATCAGATCGAACGAAGTGGAGAACGTTCCAAAATGCATACGGTTATTCCATCGGGGATTTTAATATGAGTGCATGGACAGAATCGGGAGATGAAACAATCTGGAAATTCAATCAAAACAAGACATCCGGTATCATTTTCTATTAATAACGAGTAACGAACAACGAGTAACGAATAACGAATATTGACGTTCGAGTGTCTCTGACCTCGAACCCGCGATAATCAATTGAATAACAAGTAAAGAAATAAATAAAATGAACACAATTAAAAATAAACTGCCACTGCTGCTTAGACTGCTACTGCTACTGCCGCTGCTACTTCAACTGCCACTTTTTTCACAGAGCATGCGATGGATACCGACTCCTCATAGTATGGGAACCTGTCCTAATAAGCCAGGCAGTAAAGAAAAAACACTTAGTTATCTATTAGAATACACACCCAATGTCTCGGGCGTACTGACAAGCTATACGACAGGATTTTTAGTTTCTTGTACACCTGCCGGATCGCCTATAGTTAAAAATCAATCCGGTATCATGACGTCAAAAAGCCGTGAGATCAGTGGTTGTAATACGATGGGCGTAGTGCTGATGAATAGCTCCGGCAATTCCGGCCAGATTGTGATACACGCCGGTGCCCCTGTGATATTACATCAGATTTGTCTTTCCATTCCCGTAGGTGAATCTATAACTATACAGGAGGATGTAGTGACAGATCTGACCACCAGCATCGATTTGGGCAATGGAATATATATTTCAGAATTTCCAACGTTTGAACCTGTTACCATTGGTAAAAGGCAGGATGTTCCGGGCAAACCGATGTTGCTGCTTGATTTCAAAGGCATACCTGCCGGAGATTTTCTTTCACAGTTAGACTGGTCTATAGCACAGATGGTAAATACTACACAATTTGTGATCGAGCGATCCACGGATGGAGTTGTTTTTGCACCGATTGGCTCGTTAGATGCGGAAGGGAATTCAGGTCATATCCAGAGCTATCAGTTTTTTGACAAAGAGGCTGTGGCAGGTGACAATTATTACAGATTGATGCAGGTCAATGCACAGGATGATCGTGAATATTCACCTGTACGTATTGTCAATTTTTCACCCAAATATTTTTCTGTTTCCTACGCGCCAAATCCGGCAGATGAATATATCGAAGTGGATATAAATGGCTCAAAAGAACTGAATACGATCAGACTTATGGATGGTTCAGGGCGTGTGGTGCTGCATGAAAACATAGAAAGCAGCATGACAAAATTTAACATGGACATCAAAAAATTAAATGCCGGCATCTATGTATTGGAGGTCATATCCGGTAGAGAAAAATTCTCAGATAAAGTGGTCATCATCCACTGACCCTACTAATTCCTTTTTTGAGTATTGAGGAAGAGCCGGAATTGAGAAATCCGGCTCTTTTTTATTTTGGAAAAGACTAAATCATACGAAAAGATGAAAATAGGTCTGAACATATATCTTTACCCTGCTTAACCTGCAGGATGACAATGAGTAAAAAAAGTAAAAAACCAATACCCAAAGCACAGAAGCCTTCTGAACGAATTGTTCGTGCAGCCCCTCAAACCAAAGGACCTGCTATAGATTATTATTTGATCGCACTTGGTGTTGTTATTCTTTGCACATCGCTCATTCGACTACACTTGCTCAACATTCCTTTAGAAAGGGACGAAGGGGAATATGCTTATATCGCCAGGTTAATGCAAAGAGGTATCGCTCCGTTCACAGAAGCTTATACGATGAAATTGCCGGGGACATCGGCTATGTATGCTGTGTTAATGGCGATTTTTGGTGCTTCTAATACCGGTATTCACGCCGGACTGATGATCATCGGTATAGCTACGATTATTTTTTTATTTCTCGCTTTCCGGAAGTTATTTAATTCGACGGTGGCACTATTTGCAGCCGGTGTATTTGCGATCATGTCCGTGAGCCCGACCGTATTAGGCTTCGCAGCGCATGCAACGCATTTTATTATTTTTTTCGTCGCCGTAGCCCTCTTTTTTCTTTCACGGTACTATGAGCGACAAACTCTGCTGAGAGCTTTTTTAATCGGATTGATGTTTGGCCTGGCTTTTATGATGAAACAACAGGCGGTTTTCTTTATTGTATTTGGAGGCATTGCCATCATTATTGGTTGTGTTTTTGAAAAACCATTCAAATTCGGACCTGTCATTTTTCAAACACTCATTTATAGTGCTGCGGCTGTGATGCCATACGTGATCACAGTTATATTTTTAAAAAGTGCAGGTGCATTTGATAAATTCTGGTTCTGGACCATCACCTATGCAGGAAAATATGCCGGTGGTCTTTCACTTGCTGAGGGAGCTAAAGAATTTGTGACAAGGTTTACACCCATGCTAAAAGAATTTACGATTTTCTGGATCTTATTTTTTGCAGGAATTGTCCTTACTTTTTTTGCAAAATTCACATGGAGGCAAAAACTATTTATACTTCTCTTCAGTTTGTTTGCTTTTTTGACGGTCTGCCCGGGATATTATTTCAGGCGTCATTATTTTATAGTTGTTTTACCTGCGGTCGGTTTATTAGGTGGCGTAGCTTTATATTTTCTGACCAGTCTATTAAATCGAAAATCAAAAAGCAGTTACATCGCCATCATTCCATTTATTGTTTTTTGCATCGCCGGTATCGCCGCTGTATCCGGTAATAAAGATTATTATTTCAATTTCACTCCGGCTCAGATTGCCAAACAACAATATGGCAATAATCCATTCAATGAATCTCTTCAGATCGCAGATTATATCCGGAAAAACTCATCCGATACAGCAAAGATCGCCGTCTTAGGCTCCGAACCTCAGATTGCATTTTATGCAGACAGGCTTTCCGCCACCGGTTATATTTATACATACCCTTTAGTTGAAATCCAGCCATTCAACCAGCAAATGCAGGAGGAGATGGTCGCCGAAATTGAAAAAAGCAAACCTGAGTTTATTGTGTATTGTCTTATCTCCGCTTCATGGCTTGGAAAAGAGGGAGCACCCGACATCATTTTTTCATGGTTTAATAATTATTCCGCCAACTATTACCAACTGACAGGTGTCGTCGATATTTTCAATGAGCAGACTATCTACAAATGGAATGAAGAAGCGCTGACATATAAGCCTTCCAGCCAACAACAGATTTTGATTTATAAGCGGAAAGTGTAAATATCAACCCTCATCCTATTTTAGGATTATTCGGAATAGTGTATGCGACGTGCTCTAACATTTATAGAAAATGTGCTCAGATATCATATTAAGCCATTCCTTCCTCTTTTTATTATCAGCAAACTCACAAATCAATTCAATCAACGTGACTTTGACCGATGGCAAAAGGCGGGCCGGCCGGCTCCTCCTCCCCACTACATAAAACAAATGACAATACATGAGTATCAGAAAAAATCAGGATATACTGTTCTTGTGGAGTCGGGAACTTTCCTGGGCGACATGGTGGAGTCACAAAAAAAATCATTCAAAAAAATTGTTTCAATCGAACTGGCCCCTTTATTATTTAAAAAAGCAAAGAAAAGATTTCAGAACGATCATAATGTCACTATTGTGTGGGGCGATAGCGGGGAGAAGCTGAGAGAAATACTTGATGATATGGATGAGCCTGTTATTTTATGGCTTGATGGTCATTATTCAGCGGGGGTAACTGCGAAAGGCAATAAAGCATGTCCGATCTATGAAGAGATTGATGCCATCTTTGATAGTGTCAACCGGCGTGACCACATGATCTTAATTGATGACGCGAGGTTATTTATTGGAAAAAATGATTATCCGGAAGTCAATGAACTTACAGATTATATCCAACATAAAAATGGAAAATATAAAGCTGAGGTGAAAGATGACATTATCCGGTACTGTATTGAATAAGCACCGGAGTTACATTGTTGTATTTTTAATTCTTGACGGGATATAAATTTGTTTTAACCTGTAAAACATAGTATTCACGATATAAATGAAAGGATGTTTAACGTTGTGAAATAATAAGACATCATAGCAATCTTTCAGGCTTTTATAAATATTTTTTATCCCCGCATTGCTTATTCCTCCGCTTCGCATTTTGACCAATATTTCCGGTAGGTATACAGACTTTAACCTGTATTTTTCAAGTAATCTGTAGTTCAGTTCATAATCCGCAGCATATTTAAAACGGATATTGAATTTATCATGGGGTAACAAGGAATTCTTTTTGATGAAAAAAGCTGTATTGGGCGGAAGCCATCCTTTGCGGTACAATCCCGGTAAAAAGGCGGATGATTTCCAGTACCGATCGATTTTAGACGTATTGATTCTATTGACATAGATGATATCTGCATAAATAATGTCAATGGTTGCATCGGTTTGAAAAGCCTCAGCTATTTTTTTGAGCACATTCCTGTCAGTGTACATATCGTCTGCACACAGGAAACAAACAATATCACCTGTTGCATTTTCTATTCCTTTGTTGATCGCATCATATAGCCCAAGATCTTTTTCGGAGATCAGTTTAATATTTTCATGTGTATAGGCTTTGACAATAGATACTGTTTTGTCATTTGAGACCGCATCCATTATGATATATTCGACATCAGCATAGCTTTGGCTCATCACACTATCAATGCACGAACCTATGGTCGCTTCGCCATTGTAAACCGGAGTGATGACTGTTATTTTCATGAAAAACCTAATATGTTCCCTTAATAACTATGCCGTTATTTTTTTTGAATTTTTGAATAAAGCATCAAAATACATAAGCTTGCCTTCAGTGGAAAATGCGGAATCATATGCACCATGATATTCCCATCCCCGCCGGGTAAGAAAATCAAATAATTCATTGAAACTACAGCCTATCGTTTCCGTACACCTGCATTCCATGTAGAGCCAGTCTGTCTTTTTTAGAAATGTTTCTGCTCCTTTCAGTATAGACAACTCATATCCTTCAACATCCATTTTCATTATTGTCGTATCGGTGACGTTTATTAAATTTTCGTAATGATCCAATGTTTGCAATTGCATTTCCTGGGGATGTGCATCTTCAGATTTATTTAAAAATGAGCTGGATGGACTGAATGGGGAAACGTACATAACTTCTGTTGTTTCTTTTTCACCCAATGCGACCTGGTAGGACTGAAAATTTTTGTCCTTTTTCATCACTTTATTCAGGGCATCAAACGCGATAGGCTGAGGTTCGAAAGAAATAATTTTAGCGGAAGGAAAAGCCGCTCTTGCGATAAGGGCAAATTCACCTGTATTCGCACCGATGTCTATGAAATGAGTAGCATTCAGCGATCTCATGAATGGAGAGCGCCAAATGATAAATCGTTGCGTGGCAGATGTAAATCTCATCCAGGCTTTTGCAGCTCCCGTTTTATGCATGAGGCCACTGATGCCTATGATGGGTTTACGGATTATTTCCTGAAACTGTAATGAAAACATAATTTGAATATGTATGACTCTGAATCGAATAACTAATATACCCTTTTAAGACTCCAGGATATTAAATCTGTGCTATTGCTGAAGGTTACTTTGATTTAATCTTTTTTTATTGGCCGTGAACAGAAGTATTAACGAAACTATTCCGCATACCACAACCAAAACCAATGAAAGCGTATGTACTAAAGTTGCAAAGGCAAGACCGTCCTGTTGAGACAATCCATATAAGATCAAACCTTGCGAAACCAATAAATGAAATGCTCCTATTCCACCCTGCACCGGAGCTGCCATGCCTAATCCACTGATGACCAACAAAAACAAAGCAGCAGTCATATCTAACGGACTTGTAGCCGGTAATGCCTGGAAGCTGACATACATGCCCAGAAAAGCAAGGAACCAGATGAATACAGAATGAAAGATGAATAGCCAGGGTTTTTTAAGTTTTGCCACCGATTGTAACCCCTTGATAAGCCCGTTGACGAGGTGTATAATTTTTGATTCTTCTTTATTTTGTTTCGATCTTCTCACCATGATGTAAATCGTCACAAGTAGCGCGACGAAAAGAATAATAACAATGGCCATTATTCCCGGCGATGACATGATATTTTGAATTTTTATATCAAGGGGTTGGATGATATTGGCATGTAAAAAATTTCCTAAACGGTCAATTTCCAGGATGGACGACAGGAATAAAAGAATAAGAAGACTGAGGACATCAATGACACGTTCGACAATGACGGTGCCCAGCAAACTACTGAAAGGAATAGATTCAGCTTTGCTCAGTGATCCGCACCGGGTTACTTCTCCAAGCCTGGGAAAAACGAGATTCGCAAAGTAACCGACCATCAGGGAAGAAGTAGTGTTTTTCAATGAAGGCGTATAGCCCAGTGATTCGATCAGAAGCTTCCAGCGAATAGCACGGCTGATAAACCCGGCAAGGCCGATGAGGACCGCTACCATGAGCCAGGATAGTTTTGCCTGCAGCATTTCATGCAGAATTACGTTTACAGGTATCCCCTTAAATGCAAGTGCAAGCAATCCAAAAGCAATAGCCAGTAAGAAAATATATTTTAGGACAGAAATTAATTTGGAATTCATAGAAGGAGGTGAATCAGACTTTGTGAATATTCGACTTGTAACTTCTGGCATAGACTTTAGCTAATTGGTTTGCAAGAAAATCCGGCCAAAAACGTTTGAAAATTTTTAAATCCTCATGTTGTCGTATATTATTTTTTAAGCCTTCAGTTGTTGCGGAATCCGGATGGATCCTGTGGGATAATAATTCCTTTTTCACATACACAAACCTGCCTTCCATGCCGGCCAGCCTGCACCATGCATCCCAATCCATATTGATTGAAAATTCGGGAGAGAATTCAAAGTCCTTTAAATGTTCAAGATTATACATTACACTGGGTGCTGCGATTGGACATCCAACCATCAGGAGTAAATTTTTCCTGATTTTTCCATGAATATTATTTTTAAATGGCATTGATGTCTTCAACATTAATCTTTTTACATCTAGCAAGAGGGTTCGCGATCTTTTGGTGTCATTGATGACTTCATTATATCCGGTGAAGCAAATTAATGTATCCTTATGTTTTTCACTTGCCCTGATGCAACTCTCCGTGTACGCCTTCATATACAAATCATCCTGATGAGCCAGGGTGACATATTTTGTTTTGGCTTGTTGAAGGCTGAAATTCCAGTCATGCGCTATGCCCAGTCCTTTTTCAGTGATAAAAAGTTCAACACCGTATTTTTTAGATATGTTTTCAATGTAGTCAGATGGAGTGGATGTTGTGATGTAAATCGTACTGTCCAGGGTCTGGGCTTTAATGGAATCAAGGCATGCAGAAAGGTATGGAGAATCGTTGTAAGCCATCACGGCAAAGGAATGATTGATCATGGCTATAGGTCGAATGGCTGTAAACAGTTCAATGCAAAAATAAAAATTTAATTTAGCAACGTTAATGGCCAATCCATCCGCCATATATTCAGACGTATCCAGGTTTTTTCACACAATGAGTTATACATGCACAATATGCGACAATACATCAGATTACAGATCAATCAGCGTAAAAGAGATGCAATTGGGCATGCGGGAGGAATTCCAATACGTCGTATGCAATAATTGTCATTCCATTCAGATCGGTGAGATTCCCCGGGATCTTGGTAAATATTATCCTGATAAAAATTATTATTCTTTCTCTGCTGTCTCGATAAAAAACAAACTATTCTCGGCCTATTTTGATATTGTTTCAAAATCTTCATTTTACAGGCATGGTTTATTTTACAGGCTGATCGATCACTATGCCCTTTACGATTATTCTCTCCTTTCGATTGGTAAATTATCACCTCCGAAAAACGCTCGTATTTTAGATGTAGGATCGGGCGCCGGACATTTATTGTATATGCTGAAGAAAATGGGGTACACTGACTTAACAGGTATTGATCCGTTTATTAAAGAATCCATTTATCCTGTTGATGTCAGGCGAATTAATTTAGAAGAACTACCGGAGAATGAAATGTTTGATTTAATTATGTTTCATCATTCCTTCGAACATACGTCTGATCCTGTGAATACCTTAAAGACGGCCAAAAAACATCTTAAGGAGGGCGGCACTATCCTCATCAGGACACCATTAGTATCCTATGCATTTGAACGATACGCGGAAAATTGGTTTCAGCTGGATGCACCACGGCATATCCATCTGCAATCGTTGGAGGGAATTAAAATCATGCTGGACAAAGCCGGACTTCATCAGGTGGATATATATTGTGACTCCAGGGATGAGCAATTCTACGTTTCCGAAAATTACATCCATGACATCTCCATGAACGAGGCTAAAAAAGGTCCGCTTCAGAGTTTGTTGAATGTATTGTTTTCCGGCAGACGAGCTTCATACCGGAAGGAAGCCGGGAGATTGAACGAAACAATGAAAGGTGACACCGTCGTCTATTACAGTACGAAATAAATAATATAGTCAGGGGCATTTAATCTTTTGGTAAAAAGAAGCAATGAAACAGATATTTAGTAAAGCAGGAAGAGTCGTTTATAAAAATTTCCCTTCGCTGCAACCATACGTGAGGTCTGCATACATTCGGTTTTTTGCGAAGCTTAATTTTATCGGATGGGGTATGGCTACTATCCATGCAGTGCCATGGAAGGATGAGCATGATTGGGCAGACTTTCGGGAGACATGCCGGAAAGTGAAGAAGATATTTGAGTTGACACCATCTGCTCCCTCGTCACCGGTCAATACAGACGATCTGATGTGGAGACACTGGAACGTTTCTTTCGCTGTTCGTAAGGCAATAAAATTCATTGAGACAGATGCCTATCATTTTGTTGAATGTGGTGTTGGTGATGGCCTTACGTCTTATTTTACATTGAGTGAGATCATGCACCAAGGCCTTTTAGGACATGCGACGATGCATCTGTATGATTCGTGGCAGGCTATGGAAAAAGAAAGACTTATCGGTGTAGAACAGCAACATGAAGGCAATTATCACAGCTTAAGTCTTGAACGAACACAGAGAAACCTGGCGGAGTTTAAGGATATCCTACGGTATCATGTCGGATTTGTTCCGGATACATTCGTTGACGCACCTCCTGAAAAAATTGTGTTTTTACATATTGATCTGAATTCTTCGAAGCCAACTCTTGCCGCCCTGGAATTCTTTTTACCAAGGTTGGTAAATGATGGAATAATCCTTCTGGATGACTATGGTTTTTTTGATTATGCAGAAACCAAAAAATTAGTGGATCAGTTTTTTAGTGACAAGTCCGGGGTATTGCAAAAATTGCCTACGGGACAAGCGATATATTATCATCGCAGGAATAATTAATCTCACTGATTAATTTCAAAAGTGTTTTTATTTTTTGACCTTGATTTTTGATATTCCGCTATCTGCAGATAAATAGTCCTCAGCCATATCTCAAGTTTAATCGGCATATATTTCAATATCGGTTTAATCCAATGCGCTGTTTTTTCAAAAAGAGAACGATTGGCTCTAAGTCGGATTAATGCGTTCTGGTACTTTTTTCTTTCATCTCCATCAAGCTTCGCCAGGATACCGGCGACAACAACATCCTGGTTTTGAAATTTTCGCATGACCTGCCATGTAAACTGCTGGGCATGGAACCGGTACCTCACGGTTTTCTTTTCGACGAGATGAAATTGACAATGATGGAGCAGGCAGGCCCTCAAATGATATTCATAGTCATCATGCTCTGTGATTTCATCAAACAGACCACAGTGCTCAATCACAGACTTGTGTATTAACCATGTAGACGGTATACCAATATTATGATCCAGTAAAATTGTATTTCGCTCAAAATCATCAAGCTTGTTATAATTTGGTTCGATAAGATGACCAATCACTTTACCAGCAGCGTCGATGTAATCAACATTTGAGTATAGGATTTTATTCTCAATATCAATTTTTCCGGCCTCATTGAGCATTTCGGTTATGGCATCAAGATAAAGTACATCATCATTATCAAGTAATTTAATCCAATCACCTGTCGCGATTTTTATCCCTGCATTCCGTGCAGACGCCACACCGCCCTGTGCCTTATTAATGATTTGGATTTGACCAGAATATTTTTCCAAAATCGAAAGCGAACCATCCGTTGAACCATCATTGATGGCTATGATTTCTATATCCCGATTCGTTTGATTTAAAGCAGAAACAATACATTCCTCCAGATATCTTTCTGCATTGTAAACAGGAATAAGGATTGAAACTTTCATAAATTATTGAACATGAACAGATAGAAAATATCAGGTATTAATTTATGATCCTTTTTTTTGCGGATAATTGCCGATATCATAATTAGCAGCAGATAAGAGGAGTTGGAAACCAAGAGTGATCAGTAATGTGGGTATCACTACCGTTCCGGTCGGTGCAGGCAAATGACTGCTCGCATATTTTATATAATTAACCAACCCAAAAATAAGACCTACAAAAAAAAGGGGCACGCCGAAAAGGATATAGAGAGAAGCAATATTGAATTCAAAAAGAAAATATTTAAGCAGAATACGCTTGATAAAAGCTGCAAAAAGTTTGGGCGGAAATTCGAAAAAAGACCTTGTCGCAGATAATCCGGATACTTCATCACCGTACCTGGCTTTCATCTCAATATCCCTGACAACCGCGCTGGCATGATACAACTCAATCAGCATCGACGATTCGAAAAAATATCGTTTGTGAATTTTGTTCAGATCAATGTTTTTAAGTGTTTCATTTTTTATGGCCGTAAAACCATTGTTTGGGTCAAATATGTTCCAGTACCCGGATGCAGCCTTGATCAGAAAACTAAGACCAAGATTACCAAACCTTCTGGGCAATGGCATTTTTCTCAACGCATTGAAGTCCCTAAAACGATTCCCTTTTGTAAAATCTGCCTTGTCGGCAATGATCGGCTCGAGCATAGCATCAATGTAAGTGGTATCCATCTGCCCGTCACCATCGATTTTGATCGTTAGATCACTGTTGAGTTCCATTGACTTTATATAGCCGGTGATCATGGCACCACCCACTCCCTGATTGATGGGATGAGAGATATGGATTATTTTTTTGTTTTCTGCCGCGAGACGTGCCAGTATTTTATCAGTATCATCTTTCGAACAATCATTGACAGTGATGATATACGATATCGTTTCAGGCAATTCACTGATGACCTGTTCGATATGTCTCGACACATTATAGCATGGTATCACGACGGAGACGATCATAGATCATTCCGTTTGTAGATAAGCAGTCCCGGCGCTTCTTTGACAGCTGTCATGCATTCTACTTCAATAGGCTGTGGCTGATAAGTGAAGGCGATATATTTTATGCCCATCTGAACAATCCGCGGTGAACAAGGATCCATCTTTATGGAATACCGGTCATTCTGAATGAGCGTAAATTTAACCGAATCAGCATCAATAAACGGAACAACATCAATATGCGCATACCGGTTATATACACTATCGCTTTTCATTTCAGGGTCCAATATCTTTAGTTTATCCATTGGTGGAACATATTGGTTGCCATTGAAACATTTCACACCTGCAGCTTTAAGAAAATTACCATATGTAAATTTACCAAATAGTATCCATCCCTGTCCGGGATCTGATTTCTCTACCTCTGATACGGCTTTGTATACTGCATTATCATAATATGGAGACAACCCTTCACTCAGTGGATTGATTTTGATATTGGGAAGGATCACGAGTAAGCCAAGGGCAAAAAATGATATTTTGAATATTTTATTAAAATTGAAAAACAGCATCAACCAGATCAGCCCTGTGAAAATAAATGTGGATTTATACACCTGGGGCATGGAAAAAAAAGCATTGGCCTGCTTATTCAAAAAGTAATTAATGGAAAACACGAGCCCTCCAATGAAAATCAGTGAAATAATCTTCGTTATAATCCCATTCTTCAAAATGGAATTTTTATGATGAGCCATAAATAGGAGAGTAACGATCACATTGGCGAATCCAAAAATGAAAAATGATCTATACGAAGGACTGGTATTAAATAAACTGATTTTTGCCAGAATTCCGGGAAATCCAATTAACATCCAGATGAGGATGACAAATTGAAATATCAAAATGGAGATCAGCAATGGATCTGTTTTTTTTGTTTTAATAAGATCAATCAATATAATGATGGATGCAAATGGTGCCAACATAAGAAAAGAGGAAGCTTCACAGATATTACCCCAGTTAGCCGGGTATTTATTGAGATCCATGAACATGCCGAAATTGTCCGTAAATAATTTTAAGAAAACAAAGTCGCCTCCCCTTTCATCCCGTTTTCCCGGATACACCGTATCAGACATTAGATGTATGGTGTCTTTCGTCTCCTGGTAAAACATAATAACGAGTATAATCAACAATAACAAGCTGCCACCAAGGGCCACTAATTTCCAGGGTAAATTGATTTTATACTTTAATTGTATCGTGTTTTTATTTTTAATCAGATACCCTACGATCAGCGCCAATAAAAAATAAGCCATGGGTACCTGGTATGCAGGATACAATATGCTGACAAAGGAATAAGAGAATATCAAAAACAGTATTCCGCTGATCAGAATTGCCCTTGGTTTTTCTGAACATACAATATAGATGAAGGAAATAACAGCCACGCTTCCATAGGTAAATATCTCTGTATTCATAGACCACCATTGAATAGCGGAAGACAGAAATAGCCATAAGCTTCCAAAAGCACTGATCAGAAAATTATTGCCAGTAAAAAGCATGAGCAGCAGGAAAGCTGCAATCATAAAAGGCCAGATCCTGAAATTCCAATGCCATGAAAAACCTCTTTCCAGATCAAGAATATAGTATCCCCAGAAAGAAGGTTTGATGACACTCACTAAATGATTAGTAGGTAGTCCAAATGTCAATGGTGTTTTGCCCGCACCCCAGGCCTCATTCGAAACCGGAAAACCTAATCTCCCCTGTGACAAGATGAAACTTGTATACACCAGCCATTCGTCAGACCTGATGAATAATGGCTCGCCCGCAACCAACCCACGTTTAGGATCTCCGCCATCCGGCACCACCTGGCTCCAATGCGGTATAGACGAATTATGCCATTTCAAAGCCACAAACAAAAAAAACATAAATACACACGCTCCTATAAAAATCCAGACTTTCAGATCAAAATGGATCAGCTCAAATTCAGCTTTACGTTCTTTGACAGCTGCAACAGGAGCTGCCCGTTGTACAGATGAAGTTTTTTTTGCTTTCGCTACCGGCTTTGGCTTTTTTTGACTCATTCTTTTTAATTGAAATATAATCCTGCGCTGTGAAATGCTGATGTAGTGACAGACACAAATATAAAAGTCCTTACTAAGAAGGCTAATATACCTGTTCTTTATTTCCTGAGGAATAAATACGTCTGATCTTTATCATTATCCGGAAGCTGCATCCTGAAATGATGATTGAACGCAGGTTTGAAATTGAGCTCAGGGATATTATTCACCGGAATATCCTTAACAGGAAAGGTCTGTGCATCAAATGGAGCAGACTGCAGATACTTGTTAAAGATACTTCCATAATTACTCCATGTTTTTCTATAAGCTATGACATGCGGTACGATGATTGAATCTGCACTAAGGTTATTGCCCGTAAACCCAACGATCACCTTACTCTTCAAGTAGTACATGTACGAAGTCTCTTCATAATTGGCCGCGATGACCAACGTATCCGATGTCGGATATTTCTCTTTCAGGAAAGGAATAGTATAATCCAGTGGCCCCTTGTAAGGATGAGTGAGTTCGTACACATGGCCACTAATATATTCACCATTGACCGCCAAAAAAGTGATCACGGCAATCGTAAAAATGGATAAGGGCGCGATCATTTTTAACGACATGAAAGTCGTACTTTCTCTGGCGTAGGTCTTAAGAAGCCATAAAAAATCAAGGACGATGATCACCGACACCACCGGCTGTAAATAAATAATGTAACGTGTATAAACAAAATTGGGAATCCTTGCAATCAGGAATATAAAGACAATAAAAAACAAAGTTAAAAATGATGATATCCTGAAAGACGGTGAATTTTCTTTCAACAAAGTTTTAATAT
>JBATMM010000439.1:0-5548 GCA_049289835.1 Saprospiraceae bacterium
GTATAAGAAATTATTCAGATCGTCATGAGTAATATTTATTTTTAATTCCTCATTTGGTTTTCCAAAAACTGTAATTGCATTTTGCTTTAATTCCCATAAATAAATCGGGGCCATATCAAATGTTTCATACTTCATACGTCCCTGATGAAATGAAAGCACTTTCATCTTCTCAGGAGTTTTGGATTCGACAGTTTCTGTGGTGAGATAATGACCACTTAGTTCAGGGTGAGGAAACTGTTTTGCTATTCCCTTGTGCATTTGTTTGAGCTTCTCAATGATATGTTCGTTGGGCAATTCTCTGCATATGATTAAAAAATCAATATCGCTTTTTTGCGGATAAAAATCAAGCAGGGATATAGAGCCAGTCAGGTAAAACCCATCGACAAAATCAGGCAATACACCGTTTATGTCATTGGCCAAAGAGGTAACAATAAAATCGGTCTGATTCATTTCACCCCTTTCACTTCTGTCAGATACGCGACAATAATCTTTGCAGTTGAATCCGGAATCGGCGCTCCAAACGTTTTTATCATTTTATCGACTATCCCTTCCCATTTCTTTTCTGGAAAATCTGGCTGCATCTGAATATATCGTAAAGAATGACAAGTGATACAATTCACCTCAAACGCATCAAATCCTGCTGCTTTAGCCATTACAGTCTTATATCCAACGATGCTCATAGGTTCGCCACTGCTGAGTGATGAAGTTTCATCTGTACTCTGTTCATGACAAGCCAACAGACATATCGTCATCATGAAAATCAGGTATGCATTCCAAAATCTCCTTGTCAATTGTGTCATGTCATTTTAGTTGCTCAACGTCTTCGGTGATCCGCTATTCGTTACTCGTTATTCGTCACTCGTTACTCGTTACTCGTAATTCTTCTATTTCATTTCGCATATATCCGCTCCTGTTCCAATGATGTACCGGTTGTGTATCACCGTTTATATTTGTTGCTTTCACTTTAAATGTAATCGTACCCAGCGATGATGGCGTGTAAGCATATCGCCATCTACGCCATGCATATTTTCCTAAAGAAGGATCAAGTTTTGTCAACTCCCACGTCTTTCCATCGTTTTTCGAAATTTCCACTCTAGTGATTTCATCACCACTATCAAATGCTAATCCTTCGATTTCAGCAGGCACACCTATTTTTAAAATTGAATTGGGTTCTGGAGAAACAAAAATAGAACGGATGTCAAGCTTATTGACTGGTTCCAAATCCTTTGAAAGTGAATCCGGTTTTTCATTTGCATCCTTCACCCCTTTTGGTATGAGATAAGCTTTCTTCATCCAGAAACCTTTGAATGTATCCGGATGAATCGTGATCTCATTGAGCATACCCACCCAGTATGTTGCGTACCATCCTGGCACAACGAGCTTGAGCGGGTATCCATTGAGTAATGGAAGTGGTTCACCATTCATTTCGTAGGCTATCATCACTTCATCATCAATAGCATGATCTATCTTAAGTGCCTTTTCAAAATCAGGTACTGCATTTATAGCAGGACGATCCAGTCCATTGAATGAAACTTCATATGCTCCGCTCTTCACGCCGGCCATATTAAGAACATCTTTTAGTTTTACACCTGTCCAAAGCGCATTGCCCATCGCTCCGTTTTTCCATTGACCTCCCGGGACGCGCGGATCACAAAAACTTCTTGCGTTTCCGGCACAGACAGCAAGAGCAACAATAGAATCTTTAGGAAATTTTGTTTTCAGATCTTGTAGGGATAAAGACAATTCCTTGTTCACCCATCCTTTTACTCTCAAGCGAAATGTGTCTTCATCAATGGCCGTTGGCAAAACAGGATTATGCCACCGCACAAAAAACACGTCATTCGGTGTGTAGTCGAATTTAAAATATTTTAATGGTGTTTCGAGGTTCGCCGGACGATCGGTGAGGAGGATCATTTCTCGTTTGCCAGGGGCAGTCACCAGTATTTCCTTCACTTCCTGGTCAATTGATTTAGTTCCGGAATGGCAACTACTGACGATAAATTGAATAATGCATAATAGAAAAAGGCAACGTGATAGAGATACAATCTGCCGCATGAATGATTTTTTTATCCTCATTCAATAAAGGTAATTTTTTTACTTTGAAATTAATTGTGAGATATTTCAATTTTCTTTTAGAAGTAACTTTAATTAAAAAATGAAAATCGTTAAGCGTGAGTTGTACTTGCTTGGGTACTGAGCTGCACAAGGTTGCGCGTAAGATGTCGAAGTATCGCGCCAGCAAATTTCTGATTTGCGTATCAAAGCTTTCATTTCGTAAATCAGAAATTTGCAAACGCGACAGCGTAGGCTCAGCCTACTCTAAACAATTGGATAAAAATTACATTATCAAATATTGTTCGGGCGTCAGGACTGAAATCTCTGCAGCCTTAAAATCACGAAGATTTCGTGTTAAAAATATTTGAATACTGTTTTCAGTGGCCGTAAAATATTGCAGACCATCTTCAAAATCTTTAAAATCAGATGTCATCGCTAACTCTACAATTTTATCTGTAACTGCCAGAACAGTGACTAATGTTTTAAAATGAAATAATTTCTTCCTTGCCTGATTGGCCGAATACTGTTTTGAGAGAATATAATAAAGATTAGCAAACGATAAAGAAGATACAAATATCCTGACCTTCGCTCTGTCCGCAAGAGAAAATAATCTGGCTGCATGATCATAAAAAGGCTTCCGCGCTGTCAGAAGATCCATAATCACATCTGTGTCTACAAATACTTTATCCATCAGGAATACTTCTTCATCAGGTAGTCTGTGTATTCCTTCTTATGTAAATCACCTTTAGGTATTTCAATGATACCAGATAAACTTTTCACCAATGGTGTAATTTGATCAGATGCATCTTCACGGGATGTAAGATTTTGAAAATAATTTTCAATAAGCATGGAAAGGCTTGTATTTCTCTGTTTTGCAAATCGTTTAGCCTTTTCAATGATCTCCCGGTCCAGCTTCAATGTTAATTTGGTATCCATGATTTATAATTTCCGTACAAAAATACGGTTTTTATACGTATAATACATATTTTTGTTTGCCACCTCCAGAGAATCCATCTTTATTGAAAAAGTGAAAATCAACACAGTATACCTACTCAACTTTCAGATATTGATGAACCACACCCGTCTCATCCGCTATTGTCAATCCTTTAATCACTCCCTCATTATCTATTGAAAAATGAATCTCCACAGTCTTCCCGCTGTCGGCATTGAACATCAGACATGTCCTCAAGTCTAATTAAAGCGTCCAAGCTCTTCAATTTTCCGATACGGCTTCACAAAAAAATCACCGATCACACGATTAAATTCATCATGATATATAATCGGCGTCGAATGTCCCGAGTTAGGGAGAATCCACAGGTATGACTTTGGAATAGATTGTGCGATCAACATGGTGTGTTGAGGAAGGATGACATCATGATCACCGCCGATCACAAGGGTCGGACATTTAATTTGTGCCAATTCTTTTGTCGTAATATGAGGTTCATCTACACACAGTTTTATCAATTTGATCTGGTGTTTTAATTCAGGCGTCTGAGGTTGTTTCATCAAAGATTGACAATACTCCGCCGTAGAACTTACAACCCATGGATCAACAGCAGTAGAATCAGGCCACAAATTAGCACCGGTGATAGCAAGTTTTTTTACCTTATCCGGATGACGCATCGCCAGCAGCAAACCCTCAATACCCCCATCACTCCAACCGATAACATATGCCGAATCGATGCTCAGGTATTCAAGCAATCCATTGAGATCATCTGCCATCATTTCATAACTGATGGAATCCGTTGGATCAGCTGACTTACCCTGGTCACGACTGTCCGCAACGATGACATGATAATGCTGTGCGAAATATGGAATTTGGTAAAGCATGTTGGAGATGTCACCACCATTGCCATGTATCATCAATACAGGCTCTCCTTTACCATAAGCCTCATAGTACATTTTAAAACCCCGCAAGCTGACATACTTTCCCACCAGATCACTGTGCCCGATTTTAGATGTGTCTACGCCTGATGTTTGTGCAAAGACAGAGGAAACAGCTAAGGCAAAAATGGCGATCGAAATTGAAATACATTTCATAAATCCGGATTAACAAGTGACGATTAACGAATAACGAGTAACGAGTAACGAGTAACGAGTAATAAGTAATAAGTAATAAGTAATAAGTCACAAGTCACAAGTCACAAGTCAGGAGTAAATTTATAATATAAATACGAATAATGAAAAACGATTAAAAATTTTAGCACCGAAAATGGAAGTGAGATAACAAAAATTTTAAATCTTAGGTGAATTGTTAAAACTTAAAGTATTGACAGGGCTTGTCCCTGTCTGAGTATAACGTTTAAGTGAATTGTTAAAACGTAAAGTATCGACAGGGCTTGCCCTTGTCTGTGTAAAACACGTAAGTGAATTGTTAATAGTGAAGTAGCTCCATCGGAGCGAAATATCTGTATGATAAAAGAAATATAAGTTTTTTGAGCTCCATCGGAGCGGAATATTTGTTTCCGAAATCCTGTGCCCTCTATTCAGGTACAGGAATATGATTTTTCAAGAACAATCCATTAATCATTTGGAGGTGAGGAAAGAATTTATTTCCCTAAAATACACCTCTTCATTGTCAAGCCATCCATAATGTCCACAATGATCCATGAGGACAATTTTTGAGTTCTTCAAAACCTTATGTGCTCGTTCAGCTGTGTCTGCATTGATGATATCCTGTTTTCCCTGGATGATCAATACAGGCTTATCAAATGTTTTTAATTTTTCTGTGCAATCATAATTTATCCGTTGCAGATCTCCCCATATCAGTCCATTGATGTCACCATTTCCCTGTGTGAGCCGAAGAGCAAGAACAGGAATAAATTTTCTATCCTGAAGATACGCCGGGGCCAAAGCTCTTCCCCTGCCCAGACGCGCAGCAAAGGTGGTATCTCCTGCATTTAGTTTATCATTCCAGTAATGCAGCGAATCCTTTTCTTCTGCACTTAATTTAGAAGAGATCACATCATTGACATAAGATAACAATCCCAGATCAATACCTCCGGATGAGGATAAAATCATCTTGTCGATATGCTCCGGATATTTGGTCGCATAATAAGACGCCACCATTCCACCAAACGAATGTCCGAGAATGAACCATTTGTCAAGTTTAAAAAACTTACGAAGACTCTCTATATCAGCTATCATCAAATCCATTGTGATAGTTGTAGAATCTAATGTGGGCAGCACAGATTTACCCGTTCCTCGCTGATCATAAATGATCGTCTTATAGTGATCCGAAAGTTTGCGCGCGAGATTTTCGAAGCCATTACTGTTCATGCCTGGCCCGCCATTGATGATCAATAAAGGTTGTCCTGATCCGAATGTCCTGTAGTAGATAGGTGCGGCATCAATGCTTTTTACAAATCCTTCAGTCTGAGCGGTACAAACCGAGGATACAAATAGGAAACAGGCAAATGCGAATATTTTCATAAGTGTGAAGACTATAGTTTTGAGGATTCTGATATACTAAAAAATAATAGTACGAAGCATC
>JBATMM010000440.1:0-10431 GCA_049289835.1 Saprospiraceae bacterium
GATAGTGGATAGTGGATAGTGGATAGTGGATAGTGGATAGTGGATAGTGTGCTTCAACTTGATACGCTCAACCAAGTGCTATGGTTCGACTTGCTTGGCGCAACCAAGCGCTTCTGCTCACCGATCGCTGTGAATGGACCATAGTCCGCGGTCTATCGTCTATGGTCCTTTAAACCACTCATTTATCCGACAAGAGGATCGGAATATTTTTACCGGCAGGCATGATGATGATTTTCGCATTCGGAGACAATGCTATTTCTTTGTTTGCTTTTATCATTTCATATTGCAATTGTTTATCGCTGAGGCCTGTACTTAATATCTTTTGATAGTCTGCTATACCCTGAGCTTCTACTCGCTTCCGTTCAGCTTCCTGTTTTTCTTTTTGCAGGACGAAGGTCATTTTTTGGGCGTCCTGTTCTGCATTAATTTTTGATTCGATAGTTGTTTTGACAGATTCAGGCAACATGATATTTCGAACCAGGATGGATTCAAGCTCAAGGCCTCTATTGGCAAAATCATTTTTAATATTATCAAAGATGCGATTTTGAAACTCATCTCTTTTTGTAGAGTAAAGTGAAACGGCATCGTAGTATACAGCATTGTCTCTAAGCTTTGTTCGCACCAGAGGGCGTACGATGACATCCCTGTAGCCGGTGCCGATTTCTTTCAGAATTTGCGGTGTCTTATTTGGCTGAACTCTGTACAGAACTGTCACGTCGATGACTACCTCCAGACCGTCCAATGAAAGCACTCTGATCGCATCATCGCCTACCTTGGCTCCTTCGTCATGAACTGCTGACATGGTATAGTTTTGAGTCTTAGTATCAAATTCGGTGACCTTGACGAGTGGATTGACAAAATTGAGACCAGGCTCAAGCGTATTATTCTTGACTTCGCCAAATAGCGATTGTACACCTATCGTCCCGGCATCGATCTGCACAATCATGGATGAAAATAGGCCTGCTAACATCAACATGATGGCCAGGCCCTTAGCTACCGTTGCATACCTGGCTACCTGGGGGTTGTTGTGACCTACCATTAAAACCAACGCAAATACTATGATTCCTAAGATTAAGAGTGACATAACTTTTCGTTTTTATGAATGTATGCGTTGAAGGTAGAGAATTTGGGAAGACCAGGGACAATAGACCATGGACAATAGACCCTGGACAATAGACCATGGACAATAGACCATGGACAATAGACCATGGACAACAGGCAATGAGCAATGCTTCGACCTGCTAGACTCATCCTTGTGCTACAGCTCAGCAACCGTAGGCAGAAAGCAATAGGCAAAAAGCAAAAGGCAAAAAGAAATTAGCAAAAACCAATAGGCAAAAGGCAATAAGTAAAAGGCAATCAGGAATAAGAAATAGACAAATGACTTTTGTATGGAAGTAATTCGCTACAGATTAAATTATTGGGGTAAAAGACTGCTTTCTTGAATATTGAAAATAAGATTTGGGTTAACGAATTTATGGTCATGACGCTGGATTTCACCTTGTTCTTATGCTGATAAAAATAAATTTATATATTATTTACTCACAATGTTATCAACAATATTAGACATCAAATTGAGATAAATTGAATCATTTAGATATAAATATTGACCAATAAGTTTTAGCATACAATTGCAAGTGTGAGTATATTATTAGTGTTGGAGTAAAGGTTGCCGTTTTTATCGCGAGTACATTTAACTTTACTTCATTAAAGAGAAATGGAGCTTCATGAGCTCCACTCCAAATTTGGTTTAAGTCAGTCACGGGTCCAAACCGTGCGAAGGTCGGATTCCAACCCCGACCTTTTTTATTGGTTTAAAGGTATGACTTTCCTCCTCATCCCCACAACCAACTTCAGCATTTTTATTATTTAGAGTTTCCCAAGTGTAATTGATTTCTGTGCCATATCAGATCTACACTTAAGTCACTGCGGATTTTTTTAATAGGCATTATAGATCGATTCAGAAGACGGTGGATCTAAAATATGGTCCATGGTCTATCGTCCATGGTCTATTGCAATGTATGCGTTCTCAATTGCCACAGGCAGCCAAAGCATTAATTCTGCTAGTAATGTTTCTTCAGGTATGCCGGTGGTCATAGAAGTTTTTTTCACCGCTTCACTTTGATCAGTTGTTTCTTCAAGAAAATTCAAAAAATGCCATTGCCAGGCTTCTAATTCATGCATCGTCACCGTATAATTTTTCCTGCTCAGCGCTACATAGCTATCTCTTGCGTTTGGAATGGAAGGTTGATTTCCCTTTTCGGCTATTTTAAAAAATTCGATAAGGGGGAAAGGCAATAATAACAATCGAAGGCAATCTGTGATGCAAAATTTTTCCGATTGAAATAAAAGGAAAAAAGGTTGGTGACTGACCATGTTAGTACCGGTCATTTCTGTGCCCTTGCTCCTGTACACTTCTACTCTTGCACGTTCAAGACGTGCTATGGCAACCGGCAGATCAAACATGATTTGTTTATCCAATCGATCCGGTCTTGATGCTTCCAGAAAATCCGGGAAGTCCCTTCCCAATTCATACAGACTGTATGACTCCGGAGGGTGATGGATCAGGTACGCTTTTACAAATGTTTCAAATAACTCACTACCGAGATGTTTCTGAAGAACAGGATAATCAGCTCGCATACACTCCATCAGGCGCAGTACATATCCCCTCGAATAAATATTAATCTGTTCCTCACTTGTGAGCAGGTCATTTTCACGGATCACATTGGTATGATTGAGCTGAAATTTTTTGTCAGCTACTTCGATCTTATACTTAAGATCTCCCGGTCGGATAATGATCGAGGTAAGCCACTTCTGAAGTGTATTCAATTCACTCATCCTGCATCTGTAGTTGATGATTGACCGGATTCGAAACCAGTTCAGGTTGCAGGGAATCATATACAGAAACATCAGGGATTTCACCACGCATGACAGCTTGTGCTATTTTCACTTCAGCAACCAGCTGCGGATAGTCCGGAATTTTATCATCCCATTCCAACAGTGTTGAAACACCACCTGTAAGCTCCTGTGCCAATTTGTATAAACGCCAGACTGGTGTAGGAACCGGTTGATCATGCGTGTCAATGAGATAAGGACCACAACTTGTAGGACCTGCCAGGTGAATCTGTACTACAGAATCGTGCGGAATATTGCGGATATAATATTCCGGATCAAAATCATGATTATGTCCGGATACAAAGACATTGTTGACATCAAGTAATAATCCACAACCGGTCAGGCGCACAAGTTCAGATAAGAATTCCCATTCCTTCAATGTTGAATCTTCGAACTCCAGGTAAGTGGATGGATTCTCAAGTACAAATGGTCGTTGCAATATATCCTGTACCTGATTCACCCTGTTGGCCACATGATGAAGACTTTCTTTTGTCAATGGCATTGGGAGCAGATCATGTGTATTGACATGTGCAACACCAGTCCAACACAAGTGATCCGAGATCCAAGCTGGTTTCACAAATTCCGCCAGTTCTTTTAAATGTTTGATGTATTCAATATTGAGCGGATCGGTGCTTCCTATTGACATGGATACACCGTGCATCACGACAGGTTTAAGACTGGCTATATGTTGAAGCACGTGTCTGGCAAATCCAAAATTATTGATGTAATTCTCACTGATCACTTCAAACCAATCGACCACAGGATCATGGTTGAGCAGATATTGATAATGCTTGCTTCGTAAGCCAACGCCCAGGCCTAAATTCGGCAGGCCAAGGCGTTTTGTGTTTTTGTCATTCATATTATCAATCAGGTAGAAGGAGGAAATACAATTCGGATATCGCTTGGTTCAGGCTTTACAGGAATCGGCGCATCTGGATTTCTATATTCGAGCACTTTCGTGTAAGCATCCCACGCGATGTCATACACGAAATCGCCGGAATTAAATACAACTCTTCCAGGTATTCGTTGCGTCTTATGTTGAGGTGCAGGGAAGTCATTCAATTCCATCGCCCCTACATTTTTCTGACCATCTGTATTTGTAAAATCAGGATAGATCTGTGATGCTGAAATAGGGACTGCACATCCACCGAAGCTTGCACACATATTATCTGCAGGTGCGCTATAAGCTGGCGCAGCAATACCACAACCGGCTTCTGCGGATAGAAATAATGATCCACAGGTTTGTGATTTGCCGACTTCCTGTACAAAACCGCATCCTCCTTCTGCTCTGCATGTATTAGATCCTCTGCAGTTGTGATATACTTCAGGAGAGCCACATATAATATCTGTCGTTGCATTTTCATTCAGATCCATCCCCTGACATGCATGATATAATGTATTTGGAATCCGTTGTTGCACGCCAACAGAAAGATCAGGAAGTCTGCCAAAGACCGCCCAGCACATCATCAGCCTGTCACCTGAACCACCCATGGAGGGATACGGAAAACCTACAGCACTATTTTCCCAATAGCTATCCAGAACGCTTGTTATACCTGCTATGGCCCCTGTAGCAATCTGACAAAACTGTTTATAATTGGCTTCAAGTTTCTGCATATCAGTTGTGCCATCAGGATTCGTTGGATTTGCCAGTCTGTTCAATGCATCTGCAATACTTTCTGCCGAAGGAAGCTTGTGTGTATTCTTTGCATAGTCTTTTCCTTTCAGATCAGCAGCAGTCCATTTGTTTTTCTCACCCTTACGCCAATTGTCCCATGTAACGATTTTGTTTGCTTCAAGATCAATTTTTGTTTCCTGGAATCGTTCGTAATGATCCTGTTGTCCATTTCCAAAACGTGCATGCGCTTTTGCAGAAGGAGCCGGTTTCCCGTCATCTGTAAAAGATGGATAGTCTGCTTTCAATGCCACTTCTGAAGCCTGGTTGACAGGTTGAACTGCAGTAAGCATAGGACCGCGAATTGTTTTTTTGATGCCTGCTCCTTCACCCTGGTCAGTGATAGCACAGATGAGTTTGAAGACCAGGTCCTTTGCCTTTTCTGGCAGCCAACCGGAGACAGTTGTAGCCAATTCCTGATATTCCTTATAGGGATGCCCTCCTGATACTGTATTGAAGAGATCACGCTGCAATGCACTCGGCTGATAAAGTTTTTCCCAAAGTGATAATTCATTTTCATTGTCAATCTTGTAGGTAATATCTAAATAATCCCAAAGGCATTGATACATCTGTCCGATCGTACCGAACATCGGAAGGTCTTCTCCCGGTATCCAGTCTTTGAATGGAGCTGTAGGGAAATATTTATGTATGTTTTCTTTTTTAATTCGCAGCTCAGCTATGTCTTCCGGTTCTTCTATAGCGAGGAAGAGTTCATTTTGTTCGAGATTGAGTGCATCGAGTTTTACTTTGATCTGGCTGTATGGATCGTGACAATCTTTAAAATCAAGTATATATGGAATCATTGTTTTGTCCGGGCCAAAACAATTCCAGGCGTAGTTAGCGCTCTGCGGAGATAAAGTCGTAAACTTTGGAGCGACACCTACGAGATTGGCAAGATTTGAAGCCATCTGTAAATGCAACATCTCTTCTACAAAAACGCTGAAGATCGTATTGAATGCTTTTTCATTTTCAGGTACATTGCCCAATGATCCGGGACTGTAACTTGGTGCAAGGCCTGGCCATAGTCTTCCCTGGTACCAATTACTGTTCTGGCTGTTGATCTGGTGTACACCTTGTAGAGAATACAGAGAAGCCATGTACAATGGGATGGTGAATAATTCAACATTTACAGCGGCCTGGACGATAGCCTGCACCGCGGCTTTATCGGTTTCAAAATGACTGATGTCCCGACCGAAAAGATCTGATTTGTTTGCTTGTTTTGCCATTGTTGGTTTTTTTAAGAATGAGGAAGGAAAAATTTTATAAAGTCCGTTTTGTTAATTAAGTATGTGGGTTAATTAAAAAAGAATAATTCTTTAGCCAGAATGCCGGGAATCTGAAATCGAATTAAATAACCTGCGGAGAAAAATATTGTACAGACGCTAATCTACTAAGTCCGGGATGTCGTCCCGGTATTAAAAAATTGTAAAGAATTAGCTTTTAGTGGAGATTGGTGTCTCAATACGTAGCAAGTTCTTTCTACCTGAGGTGAAAATAGTAAAATGAGTGGACTAATCAAAATAGAGGGAAATTAATTTTCAATTCATTTGCGAATGGATTACGCTTTTGTTTCGGCGTGTCGATCCTAATAAAAAGATCCTGCCAGCGTATGAAGCGACAGGATCTTAAATTTTTCAAACTCCGTCAGAAACGGGATAATGCGTATCAACCTTATTCAAGAGGAATTCGATCAGCATTTTGAGCAAGCCACATTTCAAAAGACTTCAATTCCGGATTTAACTCTCTTGAAAAATTCACATCACGGGTACTATTACATACCTGATCAAAATCACGATAAAACTGGAACATATTACCTAAGTCGTCAGCCCCGGGGAAACCAAAACTTCGATACATTTCGGGAGTAACTTCATTATACTTGACCTTTTGACCCAGTGCTTTCGATAACGCATCTGCCATGTCATGAAGGCTTAATTGTTCGCCAGCTATGCCGATAGTTTTACCGATCATCTGCGGGCCTTTCTTAAATATCCCGTAGGCGCATTTCCCTATATCATCTGACCCGATGCCGGCCATTTTTTTATCACCCATCGGAAATGTAATGGCCAATACACCATCCGGACCTTTCTTGGGTCCCATGCCGAAATGGATAAGATTATCCCAATAGTAGGATGCAAGCATGAACGTCGTAGGTACACCGGCATCAGTGAAATAATGATCTGATTCACCCTTGCCATCGAAATGAGGCACTTTGTATTTTTCCTGGAGGGTTGGCATACGATTGTCATCTAATGGTACCCATCTGCGAGTGTCCTCGAGTGTTGACCAGATCGCATGTTTTATACCTGCTTCTTTAGCAGCGTCAGCCATGTCCTTAGCATGCTTGCCCTCTAATTCCGGAGAAAAATGAGACCAGAAAAAGGTAACAAAAAAAGCACCATACGCGCCCTGCAATGCGCGAACCATGCTGGCTTTGTCGTCGATATCTGCAGACACGACTTCAGCTCCCATCGATGCCAGTTCGATGGCTTTATCAGATTGGGTGTTGCGCGTGATCACACGAACGGCAAATTCACTCTTTGGGTCATTCAGAATAGCCTTAGCCAGGCCGCCTCCCTGCGCTCCGGTAGCGCCAAATACAGCGATTATTTTTTTCTGTGTCATTATTTATTGGATTAAAGGTTGAAGGAATAGAAAAGTAAAAAATGAATGGAAAATATCATACGCATTGTATGAGAATGCATAACCCTTTTTAGATACCAATGTTCAGAAAATTTAAAAAAACTACCTCGTTAAAGCGAGTTTGGATTTACTCTATTAAATTGTATCTCATATCTCATATCTCATATCTCATATCTCATATCTCACATCTCACATCTCATATCTCATATCTCATATCTCATATCTCACATCTTATGTCTTTGGCCCATGGTCTTCTGTCCGTTTGATCTGATTAATCTGCAGGGCCTTTCAATATTCTGATTTTCCTTTCAATATTACCATGTTCGAAAATCCGGATAGTGAGAATAAAAAAATGAAGGAGGATGCCCGGGCGCACTAATTTTTTTCCAAAGGATGATACGCGCTGATCATGTTTCATGACATATTCCTCTTGTTGGGACTGGATTTGAAGAGGTGCATACTCCAGGGCCACCTTCCATGCTTTTTCGCGGGCAATGTCCATAGAGAAGGAGGCAATTTTTTCATCCAGTTTTCCGGCCAGAAAGTCAATCGGTTTGAGCAGGGGCCATATTTCTGAAATCTCTTTTTCTACTGTATTCACCATATTGGTCAATATGATGTTGATCTTCAGGAAATCATTGCGTAATGATTCTATTGAATCTCCGGGGCAGACAGTGGCAGCAGCGATTCCGAGATCCAGGCCAATATGTGCATTCATGCCGGCCAGGAGATGTTGCATCACGATGGCTCTCCAATTGAGACATGTGTCAAATGCAAGAGCCCAGGATTTGGAACAGGCTTCTTTTTTACGATATTGATGATAGGCTTCGATATAACGATTGGCAAAAACGACATCGAGTTTTTCCATGCGTTCGTTGTCCTCAAAAAACCGTTCGTTGATTTTATTATTTACTTCTTTCGTGACCCGGAGATACAATGCGGCAAAATAAACTTCGCGTGATCCCCGTCTTTCGCACTCCCGGATGATGTCTTCCAGTTGGCGTATGACTTCTTGGATGGTGGTGGGGAGGGGCATCTTATTGAGTCTGATATTTTATGTAAGATAAGGGAGAAAAAGTGACGTAGGACCAAGGACCAGGGACCATAGACCATGGACAATTGACAATTGACGATTCACAATGGCAAAGGTCTGGGGAATCTGATTAATCTGTGGTATGATTTGCTTCACATTTCAGATTAAAGTATCTCCGGTTACTAAATTAAAACTCTAAACTCAAAAATCTAAAATCATCTCATTCCTTTTTCACATTTACCTCACTCACCACCTTAATATTCCCTCCATTCACATTCTCAATAGCCTTCGGACAAGTAGTACAATATTGAAGGATGGTACTCATATTCAATGTCAATATTGTCTTAGAGCCTGTATTAAATATTGAGCCACCGGCAACACCAGTGATAGGTTGATTCGTAACCGAACAATGATCAAGTATTAATTCTGATTCATTGAAGATGGAGCTACCAAAGAGTGCATGATTATCCATCAGTTTGCAATCATGAAGTCTGACAGGTTTTCTATTGGATGAAGAAATATATAAGCCACCTCCGGAGTCATGTCCTGCTATATCAGCATAGCCGCAACAGATAGTGAGGCCATCTATCAAAACTGTGTCAATAGCATTCATAACACGAACTACATTGTATGTATTGTCAGATACTAAACCCGGATTGCCGATCTCACCGGACAAGGTTGTGAGATGATTGATAATGTCTCTTTGAGTAATAGATGTTTCATTGCCTGCAAAACCTCCATAAATACGGATCGCTCGCTTAACATCAAAAGAAGTATCCCGCATCGAAGTAGATGTCACTTTATATGTACCATCAGCAATCCAGATTTCATGAATCAGTGGATTGACATTACTCATCAACAACGCATCACCTAGTGTCCTGAAAGCTGTCAACCAACTTTCACCATCCGGAGAGGCCACTGCATCCGCGTCAACATAGATCCTGCCATTCAGAGGACCGGGTGGCGCATACGGACTACAAGTAAAATCACCACTCAATAATTCGAGAAACAAATCATCGATGTAACTGTCATTGTCTGTACCATCGAATCGTGTACCCATGATGATGTATCGGATAAAACGAGTTCCTGCAGGAACAGCCACAGATTTTTCTTTCAGTGTCCATGTTGCATTTCTATATCTGGTCGTATCAGTTCCGGAAATTACCTGTGCACTTGCATTTAAAAATTGCAATGCGAATGAAGGTTCATCAGTATTGACCCAGTCTGCAAGATGTGCACCATAATGGACCATGACCTGTCCTGCATCAATCAATGCGGATTGACTTATGACGGAGATATCCTGGTATGCAGAAGCAAATGCATTTTCAACGCACAATGCACCGACAGCAAAATATTTTTGTCCAATGTATGGACTGATACCATTACATTCCTGGGCACCAAGTGATTCAAGTGCACCTGTAGTTGTGGTCCACGCATTGATACCTGTTTCACCTCCGGGATTAATGACAAGATTACCTGTCAATACTGTCAATGGTCTTGTATGAAATTTTGTACTTGTACTCCATTGACTCCATTCAAGACTTTTATCCCGATACCGAGCACGCCACCACAATGTCGCGCCAACAGGTAGGTTTGAAACTTCTTCATCCGTGAGATCATCATTGGCCTGCAGATCCACATTGTTGTACCAATCCTGGTATTGCCTCCACGAATCAAAAATGGGATTCGTGTAATTCACGCTATCTGTTGAAATCTGCCATTGACTTGCACCATGTTCATCACCATCAGGATCAACATATGCATCAGCTTTCAATGTCAGACACAATGGAGATACAATGTCTGCAGCTCGTGGAAATAGAGTATAGGGAGTAACAGGTGCCACATTATTCAATCGTATCGATAGCATATCCACTTCTGTACTTCCGCCCGGATTGAATTCATTACCGAAACTAAGTCTCTTTAATACGAATTTAGGATTTGCACCCGCGGTAACTTCTACCATCACAAATCCATATTGATCCTGGCTGATGATGAATTCATCATAATTCCGGTTTTGAAATTCGCCCCAGTAATCAATATTACCTCCGGATGTCGCTACATTGACCCATAGATGTTTATGGTCTCTTGATTCACCTCTTGAGTACGCATGTGTGTGACCGAAAAAATGTATCGTGGGTTTGTTGCATGTCGTTGAAAAAGTTTCAAGCCGATGTACGATCTCACCTGAATA
>JBATMM010000441.1:0-3585 GCA_049289835.1 Saprospiraceae bacterium
CGGGACAAATCATTTTGATCAGAGAGGCCTTCATTGAAGGTCCTTTGTCCGGTGAATTTTCAAAAGAATATTGGAAGAAGAGAGCTGCTTTTGTTGCGGCAACATATGATGCAGATGAGGGTGAATATGCAACACAGTTTTTGAGCCAACTTAAGCTCATGGATGATATTCAACTGGATGATGAAGTTTATCTATGGTTTGAAGATGATCTTTTTTGCCAGGCCAATATGTGGTTTGCGGTGAAGTATATTTCTTCAAAAGTCAGGGCAAAATTTTACAGAGTATTTCCGCGGGAGGATAGAATTCATTGGAGTGGTTTTGGAAGGGCGGATTTACAGGAATTAATAATTTGTTTTGAAGAAAGCAAAGCTCTCAATGACAGTGATGTTGCATTGTCAAATAGTCTCTGGAAGGCCTATGTAGAAAATGATACAGAAGAACTTAATTCGCTTGCTTCAATAGTTTCAAAAGCCTTTAGATTTTTACCCGAGGTGATCAGTGCTCATCTCGAACGCACACCGATGGATGGTAGTTATGGAAGACCGGAACAAACATTAATTGAAATACTGAATCAGGGCAAGACGAATTTTTATGAAATATGTGATGCGTTTTGGGCGAAGAACTCCATCTATGGTTTTGGTGATTTGCAGGTATTGAATATGCTGAAAGGAATGGAGATTGAATTCAGTGAGGATATGAATTAATTTTGCCCCTGACCCCTAAAGGGGAAGGAATGATTTTTGTTAACAACCAAATACAACATTGTACCTAACTCCTATGCTTCGATCAGCTTAGCGCATCCTCTTGCTGCAGCTCAGCAACCAGGGGAATTATAATATTTTTTGCGGACCAGATCCAACTTCATCCACTATAAACAAACCATCGGTGCAATACCGAAGCAGATTTGTTTTGATCCAGCTGAGAACTGATTCTTTGTGTGAAGCGGGATAAAGTAAGTGAACGTTAGGGCCTGCATCAAGCGTAAAACAAACCGGAATGTTTGTTTCGTTTCTGAAACGCCATACTTCTTTTATGATGGAGACTGTTCCTGGTTCAATCAGTATAAAAGGTTTCTGACCGCTCATCATCAGTGCATGCAATTGAAGTGCTTCGGACTCACAGACAGAAATGAATTGATCAATTGAGTTTTCTTTTTTCATTGATTCAATCAGGATGAGGATATTTTTTTGTGCTTCTGTATACCGGCTTTGTTCATATGCATGTCCGGACATTAATTCATGGCCCTCTGTGCTTGAAACACTTTTCTCTGCATGGCTGACGATAAGAATAGTATCCTGGTAATCATGATAGATCGATGATACATGATCAGCCCATGGAGTTGCATATGAATTACTACTTCCGGAGATACCACTCAATTCACCCCACAAAGCTGCAACGGGAAAGACCGATCTGCATGCGCTGCCGGATCCGAGTCGAGCGAGTTCAGAAACGGTGTTCCACCAGGAAGCATTTTTTAATTCATGTGGCCGTGCGTTTACCTGACTATCGATATCCATCAGGCACAATGCCATGGCACTCATAGAGCTTGCCGACGATGCTATACCGGCACCGTGGGGAAAAGTATTGACAGAATCAATCACGATCGAAGACTGAAGCAACCAGGGTAATTGATCTGCAATGCGATTGAAAAACGATTTGATTTTTGGTTCGAAGGATGGCCGCTCACTTCCATCATACAAAACATTCAACTGCGGCTTTGAAGATCCGGGAGTAACATGCATGGTCATATCAGTGTGACATGCAGAAAGTGTAAAACTTAAAGAAGGATTGTTTGGAAGTTGTATGCCATGCTTACCCCAATATTTTATAAGCGCAATATTTGAAGGAGATCGCCAGGAAGAGAAATGGGTCATTGGATGAATTCTATTCGCTGGTAAATGTACTATAGCTCTACCGTCCTGCCATCAAATGCGGGAATGCTATTCGATATTGATCTCAAAATCACCCAGGATCATGTCTAGTATTTTGTCTTCACCGGGAGTGTATCCTGCCTTGAGGTCATAGCCATATAGCCGCCCGACTGCCTGCCATTTTGCAGCTGTAAAGCCTCCGCGAACATTTTTGAGGACATCATACATGGGGGTATTTAAGTGGCGCTCGATCATTTTGACGAGTATTTTGCCCTGGGTACGGGTCAGGTCTTTCAGCGGATTAGTGAAATCTTCTTTGACATCTTTTTGCATGTGGCGGGCATGTTTCTTTGCCTTCCCATGTTTCATGCCTTCAGTTTCTTCCTGGTATTGACGGTATAGTTTTATACTCTGGATAGCATAAGGGAGCACATCTGTAGCATATCTGCGATAACGCATGTATTGGCGATATTCTTCATCATTTGCAAAAACCCTGGGTGCTTTGACCACTACTTCAGGTATTGTCGCTACAAAAATGGTATCTGTGCCGATGATCCTGATGTGCATGACCCTGCCATCCTGATGTACGATGGTCGTATCATAGCCTTCGGCCTGACCCGAAAGCCGGGAGGACAACAGGGTAATCCAAACAATAATGACCAGGGTAGCAAAATGCTTCATTGTGACTTATAACGTCGAAGATACTTATGTAGTTTGCTGCTGACAGATGGACAAAGGTAAAGAAGGGTTAGATAAGCTTATCTGCCGTTGTTCCAAGAGCTTTCTACGGTAGCCTAAAGGCCTTACCGGATGTCCAGACAACTGAGATTCAACCTTTAAAATCAACTTTTTCGCCGAATGATATCGATAAAAATCACTTATGTTAATAAGGGCATAAGAGCGAAAAACCATTGCCTTGCTATCTAACCAGAGTAATATCCCCGGTGACCATTTCAGAGAATGTTTTGCCTCCGAATGTGTATGTAAATGATGTACGGTACACATAGACTCCCGGATTAAGCGGATCATTTTTAAACCGGCCATCCCATGCGAAAGATGGATCATATGTATTGTACACCATATTACCCCATCTGTCAAATATGGAACAATTCATAGTGATGATCTGAATGTCGGAGCTGAATGAAATGCCGAAAAAATCATTTATATTATCATCATTCGGAGAAAAGACAGAAGGAATGTAAAAATCAGGATTGCAATTTTCTCCCGTCACAATTTCTATGTCCTGTTGAATGGACTGACAATACGTGATCACATTGACTTCATATGTACCAGGTGAATTCACCTGTATAGTCGGAGTAGTCGCACCTGTGCTCCATAAATAGTCTGCAACAAATGATTGAGTTGCATCAAGGGTGATTACATCTCCCTCACACCACGAAATAGTGGGATCAATATGGATAGTAGGAGAGCGATCATCAATATGCACATTTAAACTATCGGTTTTGATGCCACATGAATTAGAAATTTGTAAAGAATAAAGCTGCTGCTGATCAGCGGTAATACTTGAAGCATGTGATCCATCCTGCCACGTAATGTTCACATCAGCCTGAGGTGATGTAAGGAATATAGCCTGACCGGGACAAAGAATCGTATCTGGTCCAAGATTAAAATCTACGGGAGGCGATTCATAGTTGATATCAATTGTATCTGACGCAAACCCACAATGATTTGAGGCTGACAGAAAATATAATCC
>JBATMM010000442.1:0-1894 GCA_049289835.1 Saprospiraceae bacterium
AATATTAATGCATGTGAATTTTTATCTGACTTGTCAATCACGCGGATATAATCAATATCATTATCGCCGTTCAGATCCAGATTGTTGACATTATTAGATTGCGTGTTGAGTTGTTTTTCAAAATCCTCAGGTGAGGTAGAATTTTGAAATAAATACAAAGCACCCTGAAGACTGAAATTATCACCAGGCAATCCTGTGGAGTCCTGTCCGGCTTGATTTTGGGAATAGGCAATCGGGACACTGAATGTAAGCAGGAGAAGAGGTAAGAGAAGATGGATAGTTTTCATAATGACAATATTTTTATTCATAACCGAGATGAAAATTAATAGATTCTGATATTCTGATATTCATCCATTTGGGTGAATTTTGTTTTGACCCATAAGATTCAAAAAGGTTTAATGGATAGACAGTTATTCTAAATACGCTCTGACTTTTGCACTGATAAACTCCTTCACGCTATCCCATGTTTGATTTTTCATACTTATCGGTTCTTCGCTTTCTTCCGCATCTGCAAAATAAGTAATAGCCTGGGGCACGGTTATTAATAAGTTTTGCGATGCATATTTCTCTTTATGAAACCGAATAAAATCCTGTACTGTATAATGATGTAAAAGTTCTGCCACATCCCAAAAGTCTTTCTTTCTTCCTCTGCCTAATATGGCCTGCACTTTCATGGCCATAATATCTTCTATAGAAAACATTCTTATTTCATCAATCAGCAATCCAGGTCTTATGAATGGATGTGGATAACGGATAATATCAATTTTAACTTCATCAACAAACCCAAATATTCCAAATCGTGGGTTTGTTGATCTATTCACAAATGATGATTTAAATTTTTTCTCCAATGCGATACTAATCTCCGCATTTTCAAAAGGCAGGTTTGAAAACAAATCTAAGTCATCAGATTTCCGGTGTCCATAATAAAGAGACAATGCAGTACCGCCAACCAAAGAAAAGCCTTTTAGTTCAGGCATATCCATTATCTGCTTTAATACGGAAAAAGCCCGGGGTTCAACTGTCTCAATGTATAACATCTGAAATCATTAAGTGGTTTGTTGATGACAGCGCTCGCAAGATACAAGGTATGCTCAGGTAAAAATTTCGCATTGAGCAATGCTTCTGAAACCTTTTCATCACCATAATAACGACGACAATTGCGGATGTCATCCACATCGCCTCGTTCAAACACCCTTTCGATGACAAAATTGGCTTTCGTGTCGTAGTCGATATTTTCAAATACAACATCCCAGAAAATCCGTTTGTTGAATATCGGTTTTATATCGGCCATAATATAAAGATATTGATTAAAAGCTGTTTTAGAATTATCTTTATGACTCGCCGAGGGACCGGAAAGGCAAGCAGACATTTAGAGCATAAAATGATTTCACCATTCACATTCTCATATACATGGCAAGATTCACATTTTTAGTCATCCTCCTTTGTTGGATGACAACTGTTTTTTCCCAGGGGAAAGTAACGGGTTTGACTCCGGCTGCCCCTGACCCCGCGCTTAAATCCTTCATCAAAAATTATGGGGATGCAAAAGCCAGCTGGAAAACAAAGGAGGGGAATTATGAAGCAGCATTTAAATTAAATGGCATGCCCGCTACGGTCTGGTATGATTCAACCGGCTACAGGATGAATGTTGTGGTAGAAATAAAAGCGGATCAACTGCCTGCTATCGCGTTGGCTTATATTGAAAGGAATTATCCTAAAGCTAAAATTACGAAAGCATTAAAGTGGACGGACGATAAAAAAGTCAAGACGTTTCAGGCAGAAATAAAGATATCTGCCGAATCAAAAAATCTGCTATTCAATGCAAGGGGGAATTTAATAAAAGAGCTTGGGGGAGAATAGCGCTGTTTACTCCTGAACGAACTTAACCTGGTCG
>JBATMM010000443.1:0-4498 GCA_049289835.1 Saprospiraceae bacterium
GTGCTTTTAGTTGCGACTCTACATTTGATGTGCATGTTGTACAGCCGGATACGATTGAGATTGGTGTTACAGTCTGGGTTGATGTCGATCAGAATGGTGTGCTCTCTGCTGCAGATACGACTATCCAAGGGATTACGATTGTTGTTGATCCATTGATCAATGCACCATACATTTCTGTGACTGATGTCAATGGAAATGTCATCGGACAATATCCGTCAGGTAACTATTTGGTTTCGGTGGATAGTACAATGTTGCCTCCGGGATTGATCCTGTTGAATGGATTGACTACTATTTCAGATACGATATGTGGCAGTGTAGCTATTGATTTTCTTTTAGGTCCTTCCTGTGTTGATCTGCTTGTCATCCAACAGCTGGATTTATGTGCAGGTGATTCAATATTGGTTCAGGGTCAATGGATCTATGCTGCAGGAGTTTATTCTTTTCTGTTGAGTCAGCCTGGATCGGGATGTGATACGACATTGGATGTTCATGTAACTTTACTGCCCGAAGTTATCGTCTCAGGTGTTACAGATTGGGATTGTATTCATTTTGGGTCGATTGATTTGACAGTAGAAGGCACTCCACCATTTCAATATTTCTGGACACCAAATGTACAGGGTGATACCATGGTTACCGGACTTCAGGATGGAACATACATAGTCACTGTTGTTGATGCAGATGGATGTTCAGTGTCGGATACCTTTACCATCATTGGGTCACCCTCTTTAAGTTTTTCACTCCCGCCACTCTATGAAATACATCCGGGTGATAGTGTGGAAGTGATAGTGACAGGTGATGTGAATGTTAGTGGTTTGCATTATCAGTGGTTTCCGGGTTCTTTTTTAAGTTGCGATACCTGTTCGACTACGTGGGCATTTCCGGATACATCTACGTTTTATAGTGTGCTCATCACCGATGCCGATAGTTGTGCCTATGATTTATCGACATACATCAGTGTGACATTTGACAGCAGCACGTTTGACAGAATATATGTACCAAATGTCTTTTCTCCTAATGGTGATGGCATCAATGACCGGTGGACCATCTTCAGTCGTCTGGACAATACATATGTGCATTCTCTTTTCCTCTTTGATCGTTGGGGTCAGATGTTGTTTTACAAAGGAGAATTTTTATTGAATACGTTTTACGGATGGGATGGAATCTCCAGAGGACAGAAACTTAGTGCCGGGGTATATGCGTATGTGGCTGAGCTGACATTGGGAGATGGGACGAAGCGGAGGGTGAAGGGGGATGTAACTTTGATCAGGTGATCGAGTGATCTAGCGATGTGGTGATCGGGCGGTTGCTGAGCTGTAGCACATGGTTGAGTGGAGCAGGTCGAAGCATGATCGTGTGATCGGGTGATCAAAACTTTTTCTCCGTGTGCTCCATGCGATATCTTATCGGTCGTGACATTGATGAAGTACCAAATGATGCTATCAATGATAGAGTATTTCAGTTAATATCGTCCCAGAGTTCTTTTTCGAAATTTATGTCAGGTTGGGGGCACTAACTTTTTAAATTATTGACAATCAAATTTTTATATTTTATATTGGATAATATTTGCATAATGTGTTGTTTAATTAGAAAATATTTGACAATTTAAGTTTTAATTACAATTTACCTGGAAAATATTTGTCTGGCACTCTTGCATATTGCATTTTAATGGAAAATATTTGATATATTTGCATTTATAATGGAATTTATTTGATGTAATCTTGAATATTTGGATTTAAATGGGAAATATTTTACCAACCAGTCTACCAGAGATCGTCTTTTCATCCAGCAATTCCGCCATCAGCAGGCAAATCTCTAAACTGGTAAAAAACGGCCTTCTGAAGAAGATCGCCCCCCGAATCTACACGTCCAATTTACTTGATACACCTGAAACCATTATTCGACGCAACCTCTTTCAAATACTTGGTGTACTCTACCCTGGTGCGGTATTAAGTCATCGATCGGCCTTGGAATTTAAACCTACGACGACAGGTCATATATATATCACCCATTCGTATACAAAAAAAGTAAAACTACCGGGGCTGATGCTCAATTTTTTGGAAGGCCCGGCGCCGATGGAAGGTGATAATCCATTGTCAGGTGAATTATATGCTTCTCAACTTGAAAGGGCATTACTTGAAAATCTTCAGGTCAGCAGGAAGCAAGGCCCGGAATCCAAATTAGTACCACGATCCATGATTGAGGACAGATTAGAAATGGAATTGAGGGTCAATGGTGAGCAGGGACTAAATAAACTTAGAGATAAGTCCAACGTAATAGCCCAACAATTGGACCTGCAAAGGGAATATCAAAAACTGAATAAGATGGTGAGTGCCTTGTTGGCCACTCAGCCTTCTCTTATATTGACTTCCCCCATGGCCATGGCCAGAGCATTAGGAAATCCGTACGATCCGGCCAGATTACAGCTCTTTGAAAAACTATTTGTTGAACTAAAACAAAATGAATTTCAAATACTTCACGATCCAAATTCAGAGAGCGCAGCTTTTGAACATTTCGCTTTTTTTGAAGCTTACTTTTCTAATTATATTGAAGGAACGGAATTTGAACTGGAAGATGCTAAACGCATTGTAGAGACCGGAATACCCATGGAATCGCGGCATGATGATTCACATGATGTCCTGGGTACGTATCAAATCGTAAGTAATAGAAATGAAATGAATATCCTTCCTTCGAATCCGGAAGAACTGTTGGACATCATACGCAGACGACATAATATCCTCTTGAGTCACAGAGCCTCTAAAAAGCCAGGTCAGTTCAAAGATCGAAATAACAGAGCCGGTGATAGCTATTTTGTGGACTACACATTAGTAAAAGGAACACTCATCAAAGGATTTGATTTTTACAATGCACTGACCAGTCCATTTGCAAGAGCGGCCTACATCATGTTTCTGATCAGTGAAGTGCATCCATTTTTAGATGGGAATGGAAGAATAGCCAGGGTCATGATGAATGCGGAACTCGTCAATAAAGGAATGGCTAAAATTATTATCCCCACTGTCTATAGAGATGATTACCTGGGTGCATTACGCAGGTTGACACGAAAAGATGATCCATCCGCTTATATAAAAATGCTTCAACATGCACATCAATTTAGTGCGATGATACACGGAGACGATATGAATGAAATGCAAAAGCAGCTTGAAAATAGTAATGCATTTAAAGAGCACGATGAGGCAAACCTAAATTTACCTACTTAGTTTTACGTAAGATATTTATTTAGCACGAAAATTTATTGTTTCAGAAACCTCAATATCTGTTCGGCAAACTCAGGGGTGTAGGCAGAGGAATTATGATTGCCTTTTATCTCAACAAATTCTGAATGTGGGATTAATGATTGTAGATCCGAGCCCTTCCCATTGTCTGAATCTTCATTGCCGCAAATAATTAAAACTTTCTGTTTCAATTTTGCCAGCTCTTCTTTTGATGTCGATGGTTGTTCCTTTTGCTGGCAGGCTAACACCAAAGGGTTTAGTCCTTTCCCAGCGATGTAAGTCCTGAAGCCTTCATAACCTTTGATGGTATCATTCATCAATGCATTATAAAAACCAATTCTTCTTGACCATATTGGATTCGTAAAATCTGCACCCATGCCACCGAGTACAGCTCGCTTACAATGTTTTTCCAATACCAGTAAGCTGGCCAAAATGATAGAGCCACGGGAGTAGCCGACTGCATCGTATTTCTTAATCTTTAAAAAATGCATGAGTCCCTTTACGTCTCTTGCCTCAGCATTATTCGCATATGCCTCAGGCACATCAGGTTGATCTGATAAGCCATTCCCTCTTAAGTCTATCAAAATCAATTTATACCCACTGGCAAGCAAGCTGTCAGCTAATGGTTTACTTTTCCAATCATTGCACGTACCGGTGAAGCCATGGATCAGGACAATTGGTAAGCCTTCGCCCCACACTTCGTAATGGATTTTTGTTTTGTCGAAAGAGGCGTAGGATCCTGAGAATTTGGTTTGGGAGAAGGATGAGAATGGGATGAATAAAATTACACAAAAGAATAAGGGTAATGCTAAATTTTTATTCATTATAAAGCTTATTTAATGCTCTTTAAAATTGCAGCCAATTTACAAAAATGTGGAAAGTGGCGATTAAAGGTTTGTAAGATTTACTTAGATTCTAATCTTTCTATGATCAAATATTCCTCTTCTAAGATAACCACTGAAACTTTGGTGAAGATGATCAATATCCAGAATTGGCTACTTTGGATAGCAATAGCAAATAGATAGCTTTATTCCTTATACTGTTAAAGAGGATGTTTCTGGCGAAAAGAATCAATCCTTGGCACCTTATCCTCCAATCTCTATCATCAGCCAGTCCACTTCTTTTGGAAGGTAATAGGATCATTTGAATATTATTTTAATTATTCATGTTAAATGTTAATTTAAATATTAATCAGTATTTTTATTTGGAACCAACAAATGAATCAACTTTAAAAACATTATTCTTACTTTAATTATAAGAAATTCCCA
>JBATMM010000444.1:0-4236 GCA_049289835.1 Saprospiraceae bacterium
GCGTTGCTAACTGTCATGTTACAGTTGATGGAATCAGAGGGTATAACACTATTGATATCAGCTACTTCAAAATCGAAAAATGGACTTATTCCTACATTACTTGTGGAGCCGGGAGTTCCGATAATCCTGAAACAAACTTCAAAAATGGTACTGCCATCAGGTAATGATTCGCCGTTGAAAAGATCAAAATTTAAAGGAATGAATTTTAAAGCATTAGGACCAGAAAGATTAAAGTCACCATTTAAATTAATCTGTGCGATTCCCGGATTTTTAATTTCAATATAATCCAGTACATCGCTATTCCAATAAATCTCAAATTGAGCGATGACGATTTGGCTGAAATTAGTCACTGTCACCGGTATACAAATGGTATCTCCGGGTTGGCCGTCTATACAATTGAAAGTAAAGACTACGGGCGGCACTTTTCCAATAGGTTGGCAGGTCGCAAGCGAATAAGTGGGGGTAGGTTCTGCGAAAATGTTTTGTAAAGAAAAACTCAGGTAAATGGCTAAAAACCACATCCAATTTCTCATATTCCAAATAGTCTGTTTTTCCATTCAACAAGATAGTATAAAATCTTTTTATAATATGTAAGGCGCAAAAATAGGCTTTCATATTGTGATTCAGGTCGGGGTTTTCATTTATTTTCTGAGGGAAAATACCACCCGTTAAGATGCCATTTTGAGCACAAACGCTGCCTTTTGGGTGAAGACATATCTCAACGATCAGTAATATCAATAAAGTATAGATTTCAATACTTTAAGATCACGGGAAGAACCTGATAGAAGTAAGGTTAGTTAAATTTTCCGCCTACGATCACTTTATCAATCCAGGAATGACCATAGGAATAGGGGAGGAAATCAATACTTGAGGCTGGTTTTGTAATTATTAAATTAGCTGATTTTGAATTAGTTATACTTCCATAGTTAAAGCTAAGCTCGATGGCCGATGCGCCATTGATTGTAGCTGCGTTGATAGCTTCTTCAGGGGTCATCCTCATCTTGATGCAGGCTAAGGAAAGTATGAAAGCCATATTTCCGCTGGGCGATGTCCCGGGGTTGAAGTCGCTGGCCAAGGATACACATAAGCCACTTTCGATCATTTTCCTGGCAGGAGCATAAGGAAGACCTAAGAAGAAAGCCGTAGAAGGAAGGATTCCTGCTATCGTGTCTGACGAGGCTAAAGCCTTGATTTCCTCCGGACCGGTATATTCGAGATGGTCGACTGAGACTGCCTTATGTTTTACGCCCACCTGAATTCCACCTGAGTAATCCAGTTCATTAGCATGGATCTTCGCTTTCAATCCATATTTAGTCCCTGCTTCCAAAAGCTGGTCAGTTTCATCTACGGTATAAAACCCTTTATCGCAAAACACATCCATATAATCCGCCAAGCCCTCATCACGTACCACAGGCAACATCTCTTCAATAATCAACCTGATATATTCCTGCCGATTGTTCTTATATTTCATAGGGACTGCATGAGCAGCCAGAAAAGTTGATTTAACAGGAATCCAATTCAATTCTTTCAATCTGCGTATCACACGTAATATTTTCATTTCGCTTTCCACCGTCAGTCCATAACCGCTTTTGATTTCAATGGCCCCTGTCCCTAGCGAAATAACTTCTGAGAGTCTCTCCTTAGCCTGCTCATATAAAACATCTTCATCTGCTTCCTGAAGTTTCAAAGCAGAATTGAGAATTCCACCGCCTCTCTGTGCAATTTCTTCATAAGTCATTCCCTTGATACGATCTACAAATTCATTTGCTCTCCATGCTGCAAATACAAGATGAGTATGACTGTCGCAAAAAGCAGGCAGTACTATTTTACCTGAGCAATCAATGATCTGGTCTGCACGTTCGACAGGACAATCACTATCAGGTCCGAAACTTTTAATCTTTCCTTCATCAATCAGCAGATAAGCATTTGGAAGTGACGGAAGATTTGACATCTCAATTCCTTTGCGACGTAATATTTCTTTTGGCTGGATGCCTGCTAATAATGAAATCCGGCGAAGGAGTATGGAGTTGGACAACACTTAGATATTGATTCAGAGCAAAGGTAGGAATCATTCTGTCCCAAAATCCCCCGAAGTAGACTTTTATAAAAAACGGAATAGTGAGAAGAAAGTATAATATTGAAATGGATACCTCCAGGATGAATCCATATTAATTAATTCTTCTTCACACTCGTCTTAAATCCTGCAACTGTCATACGGTGTTGCTCAACATTGACATCAGATTCTGAATTGTATGTTTTGGATATTACTCTGTAAAAGGTACTTCCATCCTTTTGCACATTTTCGATTTTAAAATTTGCAAAACCTTTCGCCTTCAGGTCGCCTACTAACTTTTGTGCATTAGTTTCTGATCCAAAATATCCGGCCTGGATAATAAGTCCACCAGAAGTTGATGTATTATTTGTTGCTATAGAAGTTGCTGGCATAGGAGTAATGCTATCCTTAGGTTTGCTTTCGGGATATTCTTTTGACGTAGGTGATGTTTTTATTGTTGCAGACATTGAAGACATCTCAGGTGGAGTGGTTACTCTCTTTTCTTCTTTAACATTTGATTGGCTCACACTCTGATCAAAAGCTGTAGGATTTCCATATGAATCTTTCCAGCCACCACTCCATTTCTCCTGGACTCCAGAAGAGGGAGAAAGGATCACCCATGAAGGCAATTGCTTTAATTCGTAGAGATCAAAACAAACCCCGCCATCAAAATCCTCTACATCCATCCTGGTGGAGATATATTGTTGAGCACCCTTGATATCTTTTGTAAATGCAGACCAAGCGGATTCACAATTATTACAGGATTTACTTGTGAAGAAGATCAACATTTCTTTTTGACTTGCCTTAGCTGCTTCTTTGGCTGAAATATAACTATTGTAATAATTGGGGGGTTGAGCATTTCCAAAAAACAAACCCATGGTTAAAGAAAGTAGGTAGATAAGCATGATATGATGTTTTATGGTTATTTGTAAAATGCTGTTATTTAAGTCTTTGATAAGCAATAACTGTTCCAAAATGGATGGTAAATAATGATGATGTCACTTACTGAGCTTGATTTGAGAGTTGATAGTACCTGTCGGAGCTTACAGGACTCACGGGGTAATAATATTTTAGGAAAATACAATAGTGTTTTCCTTAAATACAATTGTATTTAAGGAAAACATTAATTGATTGATTTCGAGTCTATTATGAAAAAATTTATGTTTGAATAATGTTTAAGGAAAATACAATTGTATTTAAGGAAAACATTAAATGATTGATTTTGAGTCTTGTATACTGAAATATTATATGACTAAGGGGTTCCTTTCTTTAACCTAGTTAATAACTCGATACCCCCTAATGGATTATTTCTCCCAAAAGCGCAAAGCATTAAAAAAAAGTTTGCCATAATGTCCAAAATTGACTTAGAAAGTCACTTAGAATTAATTCAACAATTTTACTCCTCCGCCCCTTCCGCCCCTTCCGCCTCTTCTGTCTTTTCCGCCTTTTCCACTCTTTTCATACTCCCTATTCACTACCTTCGCCCTCCTAAATTCTGACCCGATGCCAAGAATAAATGCTGCCATCACAGGTGTACATGGTTTTATCCCGAAGGACGTCCTCACCAACAGGGACCTGGAAACAATGGTCGATACCAATGCTGAATGGATCAAGGCCCGAACCGGGATTGAAGAGCGGCATATTCTTCGTGACCCAAACCTGGCAACATCCGATATGGGAGCCGCCGCAGTCAAGGCATTGTTAGATAAAAAAGGTATGTCTCCACTAGACATAGACCTGATCATTTGCGCCACTGTTACACCGGATTATTTCTTTCCTGATACAGGAACCCTGATCGCATATAAGGTAGGAGCTAAAAATGCATTCGCCTACGATATTACTGCAGCATGTTCAGGATTTCTTTTTTCCGCGACTACCGGTGCCAAAATGGTTGAATCAGGCGCATATAAAAATGTCATTGTCGTCGGTGCAGATAAGATGTCCACTATCACAGATTATACTGACCGGGCGACATGCATCTTGTTCGGGGATGCCGCTGGTGCCATTCTCATTCAGCCCAATGACCAGGGAAATGGCCTTATTGACTCTTGGATGAGAGTAGATGGTGTAGGAGCTGAATTCCTTCACATGAAGGGAGGAGGATCACGAAATCCACCGACACACGAAACGGTGGATAAGAAAATGCACTTCCTGTACCAGGATGGTAAACCCGTTTTCAAAGC